>NZ_BMDZ01000009.1 GCF_014636235.1 Tistrella bauzanensis | reverse complement strand
GCGCGAGACCCCCGCCAAGCTCCCAAGCCGTCAGCAGACGGCGTCAAACCATGGGTAGCGGGCATTCGGCAACAGCCTCAATAGGGTGTTTTATTAGCGGAAATCTGCTCGGGGATTGTCTTCTCACCCGGCAGAAGAATGCCGCTTTTGACACATAGTATAACGTAAGATACCGCTCTTGATGTTCTACCATTTCCATCATCAAACGGATGGATCCAATTTAATCTCCAAAGAACATATGCAGACAAATATGTCGCTGATTTTTGTCTCCAGTTGTCATTTATATAATCACACATATCCTCCACCAAGCGAGGAACTAAATGCGCCCCCGGAGGCTGGTGCGCCGATTTCGAAATCGTTACCGACGAAGCTCTAAAAGTTCCCGCATGACTACTAAGGCCATTCAAGGCAGCGCGCTGCAGATCCAATATCATAGAGGGCCGAAAACGGAATGGGCGGTCAGTGTAAGCCACCCACTCCGTTATATAACTCACCATAAGGTCAAACTGCGCACTAGCGTTCGCAATCTCACGGCGCGCCTTTTCATCGGCACCAGATATTAATGCAGGCTCATCCGTCTTGGAGTGCCGATCATCTTCAGCCATGCTTATCTATACCTTCGATAACCTCGTTGACCATTTTACGGGTTATGATTCCATTCTCGATATTTGTGTTCCCATAGACAAAGCTCCGCCTCTGCTCTTCTTTGTCATGAGCCGTCATGCGGACTGACTTGGCTCTCTCCAAAAGATATTCCAGATCGTGGTTCATTGACCGCCTCAAGTAAAACAAGAGAGCACCTAGCGTGCACACAGTCTCGAAAATACAACATGCGGATAGGCATAAGCAAGAGGACAATATGTGGCGTATATATACACACCTCTATATTATATTAAATCTAAATTAAGAGAAAGTATTCGAAAATTTTTGAGTAATTCAAGGAAATAAAAAAGCAAAAATGATGTTCATCTTTGCGATATTCACACGTGTCGACAGAGGGTCTGCCTCGATGTCCATGTGAATTTCGCCTAGGAGCGCCTACCCTCCACGTTTCTCAGACCCCGTGTACGCCCCCTCCACCAATAGAGAAAAGACGCTTCTGCCTCTCAAGAAATCCCCCCCCTTTCACAGGTACTCGCCGTGCAAAAAAGCCCAGCAGACCCGAAACAAGTATGATGAGATTCATGAACATAATGAAGATTTGCATGAAGCCCATTGTAAAACCAGCCCAGGCAAAACTGTAAAGCCCGTGACATGCAACAAACTAAGCTCTTGAAAAACTGGCGTCCCCGGCAGGATTCGAACCTGCGACCCCAGGATTAGGAATCCTGTGCTCTATCCTACTGAGCTACGGAGACGCCGGGCGCGGCGGCGGTGGCGTCTGAGGTGAGGCAGACAGGCGCGGCGGCGGCTGGACCTTTCCTATCATGAAAGCCCCTTGCCCGAAAGACCCAAGGCGTTCCCGGAAGGCCCCTCAGGCGCGCCCGCCGCGGGCAAGCTGGCGGCCGAAGCGGTCGGCGGCCTGGACCAGGGCACGGCGGGTGCCGGGCTCGAAAGCCGAATGGCCGGCATCGGGGATGATTTCCAGCACCGCCCGCGCGCCAAGCGTCGCCGCCAGGCGGTGGGCGGCGTCGGGCGGGCAGATCACATCATAGCGGCCCTGGGCGATATGCACCGGCAGTTCGCGCACCCGCTCGTCGCCCGCGATCCGGTCGAGCAGCGGCCGCGCGGCCAGGAAGCAGCGATGGGCGAAATAATGCGCCTCCAGCCGCGCCACCGCCAGCGCCCCGCGATCGAGCGCCACAGGGCTCGCGCCGGTGAAGGCGGCAGGCGGCGGCGGGCGCAGGGTGGCGCAGGCGGTTTCATAGCCCGACCAGGCCCGTGCCGCCGGCGCATGCACGCGCGGGTCCGGGTCCATCAACAGCGGCAGATAACCCGCCAGCGGATCGGCGCGGGCGCTGACCGGCAGTTGAGCCAGAAAGGCCGCATGGGCTTCGGGGAAGAACCGGCCCATATCGTGGAGGAACCACGCCACCTCGGCATCGGTGCCAAGAAAAATGCCGCGCAGCATCAGTGCCGTCACCCGGTCAGGGTGCGTGGTGGCATAGGCAAGCGCCAGGGTCGAGCCCCAGGACCCGCCGAACACCGCCCAGCGCTCGATGCCCAGATGCCGGCGCAGCCGTTCGATATCGGCCACCAGATGGTCGGTGGTGTTGGCGCGGGTTTCGCCATGCGGAGTCGAGCGGCCGCAGCCGCGCTGGTCGAACAGCACCGCCCGCCAGATCCGGGGGTCGAAGAACCGCCGATGCGCAGGCTCCACCCCGGTGCCTGGCCCCCCATGCAGGAACACCACCGGCACCCCGTCGGGGCGGCCGCAGGCTTCCCACGACATCACATGACCATCGCCCAGATCCAGTTGCCCGCCGGCATCGGCCTCGATCGGCGGGTGAAGATCGCGGGAGCCGGCATCCATCATCGACACTGTATCCCAAAGGGTGGGAGAACCGCGGCGGCGCCATCAACCGCAACGCAGGCAGCGATCGCCGCCTGTCGCCTGAGTGTCGCCCATCGCAGCCCGGTCATGCAAGCGGCGGTCACCGCTTTGGCACAGGAGGCGGATGCGATCGCCCCAGCCTTGTCACGCCGCCACGGGTTGCGCGCAACCGCCGCAGCCGCCATCTTGAGCGGAGCGTCCCCATGTCATCACTGCAGCAGCCCTGCCCGCAGCCGCCCCTGACCGCGAGGCCCAGCCCATGCCATCAGTCGTCCGCCCTGTCTCTACCAGCCCCTCACCCGCAGATGCCCGCCATGGGGAGGCGTCCGCCCTGGTGCCGCGCCCGGCGCGGCGGGGGCTGAAGCACGGCATGCGCCGTCTGATGGGGGCCGCCGCCATCGGTCTGGCGGTGGCGGGCTGCGCCGGCAGCCCCGCCGGCGGCCAGGGCTTCAGCCTGGTCGGCGACGAACAGGCGGCCCGGATGGGTGCCGAGGAACACCCCAAGCTGGTCGAGGCCTTCGGCGGCGAATACAAGGATGAGAAGCTCCAGCGCTATGTCGAGGATATCGGCTTCCGGCTGATGTCGGTGACCGAGATGGCCGACCAGCCCTTCACCTTCACCATCATCGACAGCCCGATCGTCAACGCCTTCGCCCTGCCCGGCGGCTATGTCCACGTTACCCGCGGCCTGATCTCGCTGGCGCGCGACGAGGCGGAACTGGCCGGCGTGATCGCTCATGAAATCGGTCACGTGACCGGCCGGCATTCAGCCCAGCGGATGACCAGCGGCATGATCGCCCAGGTCGGCGCCGGCCTGCTGGGCGCGGTGCTGGGCAGCGAGGTCGTCAGCCAGATCGCCAATATGGGCGCCCAGGTCTATCTGCAATCCTATAGCCGCGATCAGGAATTCGAGGCCGACGAGCGCGGCACCCGCTATCTTCAGGCCGCGGGCTATGACCCCGGCGCGATGGCGAGCTTCCTTCAGCGCCTGAACGATTATTCGGCCTATGAGGCCGCCCTGCGCGGGCAGGACAACCCGGCCGAGCAGTTCAACCTGATGGCCTCGCATCCGCGCACGCCCGAACGGGTGGAACGCGCGGTGCAACTGGCCGGGGGCGCCACCGGTGTGCGCAACATCGACCCGCAGTTGAACGCGATCGACGGCATGATCTATGGCTCGTCACTGTCGCAAGGCGTGCTCAACGGCCGCAGTTTCCGGCATCCGGATCTGCGCTTCGCGTTCGAGGCCCCGGAAGATTACGTCATCATCAACAGCGACGAGGCGATCACCGGCTATGGCCCCGATGGCGCCCGCTTCGTGTTCGACATGGGCGCCGCCCCCAAGGGCATGGCCCTGACCACGATCCTGTCGCGCAGTGCCGCCGAGGGCCAGCCGCCGCTTCAGAATGTCGAGCGGATCACCATTAACGGCCTGGATGCCGCCACCGGCCATGCCCGGGTGCGCGACCGCGGCGGCGCCACGCTGGAGGTGCGCCCGGTGATCATCCGCGCCGACGATAAATCGGTCTATCGCCTGCAACTGATCACCCCGGTGAACGTGCTGCCCAAGGTGGAAGACAGCCTGCGCCGCTTCACCTACAGCTTCCGCCGGCTGACCGAGGCAGAGGCCCGAGCCGTCAAGCCGCTGCGCATCGACATCGTCACGGTCGGGCGCAACGACACCACCGCCAGTCTGGTCAAGCGCATGGCGGTGAATGAACGGCCGGAAGACCTGTTCCGCCTGCTGAACGGCCTTGAGCCCGGCCAGAATCCCCAAACCGGCCAGAAAGTGCGCATCGTCACCGAGTGAGGATCACACCCCGGCGGGCCGCCCGGGGCGCAGGTCCACCCGCCGGGTGGAGACCAGCCCCGTCGCCACCGGCCGGTCGTCCGGCACGGCCCCGTCGGCGTCGCGGCAGACGACATCCACCGCGCTGACCGCGATGCGGCCGCCCGGATCGATCACCCGCGCGCGGGCCAGCAGCCCGGCCGCGCGGGCCGGGCGCAGCAGTTTCACGGTGTAATCCAGCGTCACCAGCGCCTGATCGGCGCCAAGCCCGGTGGCATTGGCGGACCCGCCGGCGAAATCGATCAGCGCACCGATGATGCCGCCCTGGAACAGCCCCTGATGCTCGCCAAGCTCGGGCCTGAACGGCAAGTCTAGCACCACCCGGCCGGGCGCCACCTCGACGAAACTGAACCCCAGCAGCCGGGCCGCGGGCATCGCCAGCACGAAGCCGCGCAGCCGCTGGCCCAGGGCATCGAGAGCAAGGGCATCAAGGGCGGAAGGGGATGTGTCGGTCATGGGATGTCTCCATGGTCTGCCGGGCAGCCGCCGACGTGGGGGATATCAGCGCCGGGCGACATGAAAGGTGGCGCTGCCGCGGGCGATGGCGGCGCCGTCGGCCGTGACCAGGCATTGTGCGAAACCGAGCGTGCCGCCGGCACGGATCACCTGCGGCGTCACCGCCAGCCATTGGCCGATCCGGCCGCTGCCGATGAAATCCACCGACAGGCTGACCGTCAGCGGTGCCGCCCCCTCGGGCAGTTGCAAGGCGCAGCTCAATCCCATGGCATTGTCGGCCAGGGCCGAGATCAGGCCGCCATGGGCCAGACCGCGTGAATTGGTATGGGGCACCGCCAGCCACAGCCCCAGGATCACCGTCCGGTCCACGATCCTGGACCAGAGCGGCTTCCACGGATCGGTCAGCGGGCTGTCGCGGAAATGCGGCGTGAAGCCTTCAGGGGGCGGGGCGTGATCGGTCGATGGTGGTGGAGGGCGGGTGGTCATCGGAGAGCCTTTCGATCGGGCGCCGGCGGTGAGCCGGCGATCAGGCACCTTCAGCCTATCACCCGCCCCCGCCATATTCGCGCCGAAGCCGCCCGAACAGCGCTTTAGTCACCATCGGGTTGCATTGGCCCGCCGGCTTCAACCCGGTCTCACCCGGCGCGGACGGTCCGCCCCGGCGACGGCATCCTTCGGGTGTTGCGCGCCGTGCAGACGAAAAGCGGCCCCGACCTGAACGGCCGGGGCCAAGGGATACTTGACATGCGACAGTATGTCCAATCCCCGACCGGCAACCTCGATGGCCGGAAGACTGAACCGCGTTTGAGGCGGCCGGGCTCAGCCCGCCACCGCCTCGATCCGAAGGCGTTGATCAGCCTCGCGCATCTGGCGGGTGATCGACGTCCGAAGCTTTTCAATGGCGCGCTGCTCGATCTGGCGGACCCGCTCCTTGCTGATCCCCAGTTCGTGGCCCAGCTCCTGCAGGGTCACGGCGTCCTCGCGCAGCCGGCGTTCATGAATGATCACCCGCTCGCGCTGGCTCAGTTCGGTCAAGGCGCGTTTCAGCCAGCGCGACCGGGTGTCGCTGTCGCGCAGCTCCACCACCACCTCTTCGGGGCTCGGCCGGTCATCCGCCAGGAAATCGATCCAGCTATCACCACCGTCCTCGTCCAGCCCGGCATTCAGGGAGTGATCGGCGACCGACAGCCGGCCTTCCATGGCTTCCACCGCCTCCACGCTCACGCCCAGATCGACGGCGATCTTCAGCCGTGCCTCATGGCTCATCGGGCCATTGGTGCCCTCGCCCATCCGGGCCCGCAACCGGCGCAGGTTGAAGAACAGGGACTTGTCGCCGGCGGTGGTGCCGGTGCGGACGATCGAATGATTGCGCAGAATGAAATCCTGGATCGCAGCCCGGATCCACCACATGGCATAGGTCGAAAAACGCACATTGCGGTCGGGGTCGAAGCGGCTGGCCGCCATCATCAGCCCGACATTGCCTTCCTGGACCAGATCACCCATCGGCATCGCATAATTGCGAAACTTCGATGCCAGGCTCACCACCAGCCGCGCATAGGCGCGGACCAGCTGGTGCAGGGCATCGACATCGCCCCGGTCGCGCCAGGCCCGTGCCAGATCCTGTTCATCCTCACGCGTCAGCAGGGGGACCGCCATCGACCGGCGGACATATTGCCGGTCGGCGGTCTGCGCGTTCTGAATGTCGAAACTGGCCATGGCCGCCTCCCGTCATGCTGCGCGGACTGTCGCCTTGATGCCTGCCTTTACGCGTGCGGCGAGCGGGCGGATCACCCCGGCCCCAGCAAAATCATCACAGCGTGCTGCCACCATCCTGATTGAAACCGGCATCCTGATTGAAACCGGTATCCTGACTGAAACCGGCCCTGGCCCCATCGGTTCCACGCATGAAAAGCCCCGCCGGGATCGCTCCAGGCGGGGCTTTTCGAAGGCATCGGCGGTCTGCGGTCCGACACGGCCGCAGATCGTCGGATCAGGCGGCCCGGTCCAGCAGGATTTCCAGCTGGATCGCCGCCGTCTTCAGGTCAAGCTGTTCGACCGCGGCATATTCGCGGGCCAGCCGGTCCAGGGCCAGCTGGTACATCTGGCGCTCGCTATAGGACTGCTCGGCCTGATCGCCGGCGCGGTGCAGGTCGCGCACCACTTCCGCGATCGAGGTCGGGTCGCCCGAATTGATCTTGGCTTCATATTCCTGGGCGCGGCGGCTCCACATGGCGCGACGCACGCGGGCGCGGCCTTTCAAGGTATCGAGGGCCGTCGTCATCTCGCCCTGGGTCGACAGGGCGCGCATACCGGCCTTCTCCGCCTTGAACACCGGCACCCGCAGGGTCATGCGGTCGTCGTCGAAGCGGATGACATAGAGTTCGAGGGCCATACCCGCGATTTCCTGTGCCTCAACCGCTTCGATCTTGCCGACGCCGTGCGCCGGATAGACGACGATGTCGCCGGTACCGAACCTCTTCTTCGCCATGGCTCCGCTTCCGTTCTGACAATCCGCTCCCGCAGCGCCACCGGCATACCCATCCTGCCGTCAGCCGCATCGACGGCCCGGCAGGATCCATGGAAAACCATCGGACGGCGTCCACGGGGGGGCGTGAACGCTTGGGCATGCTGAACGCGGCGTGCCGCTACGGGAAAACGCTTATGGCCGGGGGCTGGTGCCCGGGGCCGAATGAACGCTGGTTCGGCAACGATCGGGGCGCCGTCAAGCGGTTGCCCGGTGATCGACAATCGGTATCGATGGTCGATGATCGGACAACCGTTGGCCGCGCCCAGGGAGACGCGTCAAGTCGCCTCAGAATCGTCACCTCAGTGCAAAAATGAAGATACCATGACGGGGCCACGAGATAAAGCCCCGCGCACATGCGTTGGCTGCATGTGCGCGGGGCCGTATCCGCATGACCGTCAGGATGATGCGTGATGCAGCCGGGCTTCGACTGATCAGTCGGCAGAACCCGGCTTGTCGCTGAAGTACTTCGCAAGTTTGTCGGGCACGCCGTTGAATTCGTCGGCGTCCGCCGGGGCTTCGCCCTTGCGCGAGATATTCGGCCAGAGCTCGGCATATTTCCGGTTCAGTTCCGCCCAGGTCTCCAGGTCATCCTCACTGTCCGGCTTGATTGCCTCAGCCGGGCATTCCGGTTCGCACACGCCGCAGTCGATGCACTCGTCCGGGTGGATGACCAGCATGTTCTCGCCCTCGTAGAAACAATCCACAGGGCACACCTCGACGCAGTCCTGATACTTGCACTTGATGCAGTTGTCGACGACCACGTAGGCCATGATGCTGCTCTCCTCGGGAACACGGTCGGCGGCGTAGGACGGCAAGCGGGTGCAGGCGTCGGACGGCGCGTCCTATTTTACAACCGGGGCGCGCGTTATCGCGCCGCGATCCTGTCTTCTGACGCAACCATACTGATTCCACGGCGCCGGAAAAGTCCTTTGTGGAAGCATTTTTCCGGCGTTGCCGCAAGGGTGAATGACAGGGTGTGTCAGATCACCGCGGGATTGCACGCTGTCGCGCGCGGCGGCGGCAGATCCGCATCCGCCGGCCGAAGGTCCAGATACAGGCCCCGCGCCTCGTCGCCCGGGCCCCGCCGCGCGCCGATCCGCGACACCTGCACCACCTTGATCTTGTTACCCCAGGGAAAGGTCAGCACGTCGCCGGGCTTCACCACCTGCGCCGCCTTGGTCACCGGCATGCGGTTGATGCGGATCAACCCATCGGCACAGAGCTTCGCGGCCTGGGTTCGTGATTTGTAGAACCGGGCACACCACAGCCATTTGTCCAGCCGTTGGCGGCCACCGGCTTCGGCGGCAGCATCACGGCTGGCAGCCGCGGCACCTTCCATGAACAGGGCCGTCGCATCGGCACCGGCATCCTTGGCGGTCCGGGCCGGCGACTGCTGTCCGGTGGTGGTCATGGCGTTCGCCATGGCCGTGGAACGTGTGGCGGTGGAACGGATCGGGCTGGCGGCAGTCCTCTGGGTCATCGGCTGGCACCTCTGCGGATTCGTGCTGAGCCTGCTGGGGTATTCCGCCGCGCCTCATCGGGGGCTGCGGCGTCCTGGCCGCCCGGCCCTGCGAACAGGGCGCCGAGCTTGGCGAAGGGGTTTGTCGGATCGATGGCGGCAACCGGCGCCGGTCTGGTGGCACCAGGATTGCCGCCCCGGCGCGGCTTGCGGGCCGCGGGCGCGGCAGGCGCCTCCACCACCCCATCGGCCGATGGAGCATTGCGCACAGGCGCCGCGGTTCCGGTGCCTTTGTCACGCGATCTGGCCGGCCGGCGGGTCTTTTGCGGCAGCAGCATCACCCGGCCGTCCTCGCCGGCCTGGCAGCGATAGCCCAGCCCCGCCAGCAGCGCCGGCGCATCGGCGGGCGGGCAGCCCAGCGGCGCCAGCAGGGCGGTGTCGACAGCGCTGCCGCCCGCCACCTGCGGTCCGCGCAGCAATGCCCGGCATTGCGCGTCCAGCCGTTCCACCATGTCCACCCGCACCGCGCGCGGACCCAGCACCACATAGCCCGCCGTCCGCAACGCGGTGGCGCGTGCCGGCGACACCGGCAGATCCAGGCTCAGCGAGGTGCGCACGCCGTCGGCGGCTTCAGGCAGCAACGCCCCGCTGCGGGCGGCGATGAACGGCCGGCGCAGGGCAATCCGCCCCGGCTCGAACAACGGCTTCAGATACAGATACCGCCGGCCCAGCCTGACCCCGAATCGCGCCAGCCGGCGCTTCTGATCATCGTCGAGCCCGGCGACCAGATCGCGGGCAATGGTTGCATCGGTGATGCCGCCGGCTTCGACCATCTGGAATGCGATGCCGCGCGCCGGGCCTTTCAGCGCCCCGGCCGCCAGTCGCAGCAGCGGCTCATCGGCTTCGGCCGCGCGATCGGCCAGCACCTGTTCAACCCGTCGCACCAGATCCGCCAGCGGCTCGGGCGGCAGATGGTCGCGATGCGGCAGCACCAGCCGTGGCCGGCCTTCCGTGTCACGGCCGAGCCGGCCCAGAACCGCGCCGTCCATCCGGACGTCGATGCCGTCGGCCGCGCCGTCGCCGGGCATGCCCTCGCCACCCGTCTCGTCCGCCGCCGACGCGTTGGCCAGCACGACGAGCGCCGACAGATCGGGCAGCGCCGCCAACCGGGCGAAACGTGCCTCCATGAACCGGCGCAGCGCCTTGCGCACCCGCTCGCGCACCGGCCGGATCTCCAGCAGCAGCGCCGCCTCCGGGTCGGGCCGGAAATCGAAGCCCGCCAGCCGGCCGATATCGCGCCCGTCCAGATCCACCCGGCCGTCATGGGCGACCAGCGGCTCCACCGCCCGCCAGGCTTCGGCCTGCCGGCTGGCACGGGCCATGTCGCGATCCACGAAGCGCTGGGTCAGCCGGTCGTGCAGGGCATCCGACAACCGGTCCTCGATCCGCCGCGCCATCATCTGGAATTCACCGGCATCGGCCACCCAGCCGGGCCGGTTGGCGATATAGCTCCAGGTGCGGATCCGGGCCAGCCGCTCGGTCAGCCGGTCCAGATCGCCATCCACACGGTCCAGCCGGGCCAGATTGTCACCAAGCCAGGCCGCCGGCAGCCGGCCTTCATTGCCGGGCTGGGTCAGATGCAGGAACAGCCGGCGCAGCAGGCCGACATGGCCCGCCCCCACCGCCGCGTGGAAATCCGGCACCCGACACACATCCCACAGCAGCCGCACCGCATCATGGCCACGGGCGCGCTCGCGCAATTCCGGCTGCCGGCCCATATGAACCAGGGCCAGATAATCCTCGGCCGGCGGCGCCGGCGCCAGGGCGTCGATGTCGGGCAGCACGTCCAGGCTGCGGACCAGATGATCGATGCTGCGGAAATCCAGCGCCCGCGACCGCCAGAACAGCCGCCGCAGCGGCTGGAAATCGTGATCCTCGATCGCGTCGACCAGATCGGGCGAAAGCCCGCCGACCTCGGCGGTGGTGCCGAAGCTGCCATTGCGCAGATGCCGCCCGGCGCGGCCGGCGATCTGCGCCAGTTCCTGCGCCGACAACGGCCGCAGGTCGCGCCCGTCGTATTTACGCGTCGACGCGAAGCAGACATGGTCGACATCCAGGTTCAGCCCCATGCCGATGGCATCGGTCGCGACCAGGAAATCGACCTCACCCTGCTGGTACATCTCGACCTGCGCATTGCGGGTGCGCGGGCTCAACGCGCCCATCACCACCGCGGCACCGCCGCGCTGCCGGCGCATGATCTCGGCGATCGCATAAACGTCGGCCGCCGAGAAGGCGACGATCGCGGTGCGCGGCGGCAGCCGGGTCAGGCTCTTGGCGCCGGTATAGGCCAGCTTCGACATCCGCGGCCGGCTGTCGATCTCGATGCCCGGCAACAGCCGGCGCAGCAGGGGTGCGATGGTCTCGGCGCCAAGGAACATGGTCTCGGCGAAGCCGCGGGCATGCAGCAGCCGGTCGGTGAAGATGTGGCCGCGATCCGGATCGGCCGCCAGTTGGATTTCGTCGATGCACAGAAACTCGACCCCCAGGTCGAGCGGCATGCTTTCAACCGTGCACAGGAAATAGCGCGCCTCGGGCGGCACGATCTTTTCCTCGCCGGTGATCAGCGCCACCTTGTCGGCGCCTTTCGCCCGGGCCACCCGGTCATAGACCTCGCGGGCCAGCAGGCGAAGCGGGAAACCCATCATCCCCGTGCGGTGCGCCAGCATCCGCTCGACGGCCAGATGGGTCTTCCCCGTATTGGTGGGGCCGAGCACCGCGCGCAGGCGGGACGGCCCGTCAGCCGACATCATCATGTCCTTAAGAATCGTATGTCGGCGCCTCCGGTTCAAGTGCCGAATGATGCAAGCGCGATGACAATACCGCGATGCCACATCGGCCGGCCTCGACGGTCGTTCTTCAACCTCCGATGCGGCCGCACCCTTGATCTGTGACGCCTCGCACATATATGCGGGCGAGCCTGTCGTTCAGACCGGCCCTGATCATTCTCTACCGCCCTGAACTCCACCTCTAAAGACGGACGCCGACCCCGATGGCCGAAGACACTCTCGAAACTGAAGAGACCCGCGTGTTTGATGCCGATGTCGGCCGGATTCTCGACATCGTCGCCCATGCGCTCTACAGCGAGCGCGAAGTCTTCCTGCGCGAACTGATCGCCAATGCCGCCGATGCCTGCGACAAGCGGCGATTCCTGGCCCAGACCGATGACAGCCTGGCCGATGGCGCCGGCGAGCCGGCGGTGACGCTGATCCCCGATGCCAAGGCCCGCACGCTCACCCTCGCCGATACCGGCGTCGGCATGAACCGGGCCGAGCTGATCGAGAATCTGGGCACCATCGCCCGCTCCGGCACCGCCGAATTCGCGAAGAAGCTGTCGGGCGACGCCAAGACCGACGGCAGCCTGATCGGCCAGTTCGGCGTCGGCTTCTATTCGGCGTTCATGGTCGCCGACAAGGTCGTGGTCGAAACCCGCCGGCTGGGCGAGACCCAGGGCTTCCGCTGGACCTCCGACGGCCGTGGCGGCTACACCATCGAGCCGATCGACCGCGACGCCATCGGTACCGATGTCATCCTGCATCTGAAGGACGACGCCTCGGAGTATCTCGACCCCTACCGGTTGCGGAGCGTCGTCAAGCGCTGGTCCGACCATCTGGCCCTGCCGGTGAAGCTCGACAGCAGCAAGGCCAAGGATGCCGACGATCAGGCGACGGACGATACCGATGCCGGCGTCGAGACCATCAATGCCGCCAAGGCATTGTGGACCCGGCCCAAATCCGAGATCGAGCCCGAGACCTACACCGCCTTCTATCGCGACATCGCCCATGCCTTCGACGAGCCCTGGGCGGTGATCCACAACCGCAATGAAGGCACCATCGAATACACCAACCTGCTGTTCATCCCCACCGACCGGCCGCTCGATCTTTACGAGCCGGAGCGCAAGCCCCGGCTGCGGCTGCATGTCCGGCGAATGTTCATCACCGATGACTGCGAGGCCCTGCTCCCCGGCTGGCTGCGCTTCCTGCGCGGCGTGGTCGACAGCGCCGACCTGCCGCTGAATGTCAGCCGCGAGATGCTCCAGAACACGCCGCTGCTCACCAAGATCCGCCAGGGTCTGGTCAAGCGCGTGCTGGGTGAACTGGAGGCCCGCGCCAAATCCGACGCCGAGGCTTACGGTACATTCTGGGACACCTTCGGCGCGGTGCTGAAGGAAGGTCTGTACGAGGATTTCGAGAATCGCGACCGTCTGCTGGGCCTTGCCCGCTTCCGCTCCACCGAGGTCGATGGCTGGACCAGCCTGGCCGATTACGTGTCGCGGATGAAGCAGAACCAGACCGTGATTTATGTGATGGTCGCCGACAGCATCGAGGCGGCGCGGGTCAGCCCGCAGATCGAGGGCTTCAAGGCCCGTGGCCTGGAAGTGCTGCTGCTGGGTGATCCGATCGACGGCTTCTGGACGATGATGACGCCCGATTGGGGCGGCAAGCCGATCCGGGCCGTGGGTCGGATCGGCGATGACGAGCTTGCGGCCTTCCCCAAGCTGGCCGAGGCCGACGCGGCAACCGATGGCGACGACACCACCAGGGACGCGACAGCCGCCGATGGCACGCTCGACGGTGCTGCCCTTGCCGATCTGATCGCGCGGGCACTGGGCGACAAGGTCCGCGGTGTGCGGCCGTCGGCGCGTCTGGTCGACAGCCCGGCCTGCCTCGCCGCCGGTGCCGATGGCCCCGATCCGGCGCTGGAACGCCTGCTTGCCCGTTCAGGCCGGGGGGGCCCCGCTCGTGCGCCGATGCTGGAGATCAACCCCGACCATGCACTGCTGAAGGCGCTCACCCGCCTCGCCACCGAGGCCGGTGGCGAAACCGAGGCGCGGGTGACGGCCCTGGCCGGGCCGGCGGAACTGCTGCTCGATCAGGCGCGTCTGGCCGAAGGCGAGGCCCCGGCCGACCCGGCCGCCTTCGCCCGCCGCCTCGCCAGCCTGATGACCCGCGCCTACGGCGCCTGATCGGCCAGGCAGCCTGACCCGCGCATCCGCGCGCGCCATGACCAGAACCCCGCGTCAGCCCGATGGGCCGGCGCGGGGTTCTGGCCGTTTCAGGGGGCGGCGGCGGTCGAGAGCGGCCGGGCGTCAGATGCCGCTGCCGCCCTGTTCGGGCCGGCGCGGTGACGAGGCCGGGGTGGTGGTGTCCTCGGGTGCCGGCTGCTGCGGCGGCGTGCCGGCCGTCACCGGCTCAACTGGCACCGGTTCATCTGGCGTTGGCTCAGTTGGCGCCGGGGCATCTGGCGCTGGAGCATCCGGCGTCGTCTCGGTGGCCATCATCCCGTCATCGCTTTCCAGGGCCGCCTCGGCGCCTGAAATGTCCGTAGCCATGGCCGCCACCGCCGGGGTCGTGCGCGGGGAGATCACCATCGGCGATTTGGCGCTGGCCGGCACCTTGGGCTGCACCCGGGCGCGATAGATGGCGAAGGCGGCCAGAACGCCACCGGCCAGCGCGCCCCAGGCGAACAGCCCGGAGGGGCCGATCAGTTCCATGATACCCGATGCCAGGATCGGGCCGATCGCCGAGCCCAGGCCGCCGCCCAGCACCAGCCCGCCGGCGGCGGCGATCATCCGCCCCGGCTCGACCAGATCGTTCACATGGGCGGTGGCCACCGGATACAGCGCATAGCCGGCGCCGCCGACGATCGCGGCACCGATGAACAACAGCCACACGGCGGCGCTCGGCGACAGGATCTCGGCGAGCAACCCGCTGCCGGCGAGCACGCCACCGCCGCGCGGCACCTCCGCCGCCGTCATTCCGGCGGCACCGGCCAGCACCACTAGGCTGCCGATGGTGACCATGATCGCGGCGCCCGCCAGCACCCGGCGGCGGTCGATACGATCCGACAACAGGCCCACCGGCCACTGCAACACCAGCCCACCCACGAAGACCGTGGCGATGAAGGCTGAAATCTCGGGCGTCGACAGCCCGATGCCATTGGCGAACACGGCACCCATGCCGCCCTGGATCGAGCCGATGATCAGGCCGCTGAAGATCACCGCCGCCAGACCCAGCGGCGACACTTTCCACAGCGATGCCAGCCCCAGACGGCGGCTGGCATGGATTTCCGGCGTCAGGCTGCGGGTCAGGGCCAGCGGCACCAGCGCCAGCGACAGCGCCATGGCCGCCAGGGCATACAGCACCGGCGAGCGGACGTCGTCGAGCGTCAGCAGGAACTGGCCGCCGGCCAGGGCCAGATTGAGCGAAATGATGTAGGCCGACAGCACCTTGCCGCGGGTCTGGTTGGTGCTGGCGGAATTCAGCCAGCTTTCGGCGGTCATGAACAGGGCCGCCATGCAATAGCCGGTCACCACCCGCAGGGCCGCCCACCCCGCCAGATCCAGGAAGAAGCTCAGCGACAGGATCGCCACCGACCCAATCGCCGCGAAGGCCGAGAACGCCCGGATATGCCCCACCCGCACGATCACGCGCTGCGCCGTCGCGGCACCGATGATCCAGCCCACGAAATGCGCGGCGCCGACCAGACCGATGGCGATGGTGCTGACACCTTCGGCCGCGAGCCTGAGACCCACCAGCGACGAGAGCATGCCGTTACCCAGCTGGGCGATGGCGATGCTGAGCAGCACCGCGGCGACGGAGGCGAGAACTGTGGTCATCGGTCCCTGAAACCCGGCCCGGCCAAGGCGGCGGGCCGTCCTGTCTGGAATAGCAAGCTGGGCAGGCCGCGCGACGCGCGGGAACTGGCGCCCGGTGAAGCCGTCAGGATCAGTAAAACATGGCTGCACCGGGCTTGCCACCTTGGCCGCCCGGCTTCCATGACATGTCTGCAAAACGACACACGCCCCGGCACCAGATGGCGCCGGGGCGTGTGCCGGATATGTGCGGTTCAGGTCGTCAGACCAACGGAGCAGCCCGGATCAGGCGGCGCCGCTGGCGATGCGGCGCAGCACGTAATGCAGGATGCCGCCATTCTTGAAGTATTCCAGCTCGTCCAGCGTGTCGATGCGGCAGACCAGCGGCGCCTCGACCACCTCGCCATTGGCGCGGGTCACCTTCAGGATCAGCGCCTGACGGGGCTTCAGGTCGTTGCCCAGGCCGATGATGTCATAGGTCTCGGTGCCATCGAGGCCGAGCTTCGAACGATCCCAGCCCTCGCCGAACACCAACGGCAGGATGCCCATGCCGACCAGGTTCGAGCGATGGATGCGCTCGAAGCTCTCGGTGATCACCGCCTTCACGCCCAGCAGCATGGTGCCCTTCGCCGCCCAGTCGCGCGACGAACCGGTGCCATATTCCTTGCCGGCGATCACCACCAGCGGCGTGCCGGCCTCGACATACTGCATGGCGGCATCATAGATGCTCATCTGCTCGCCGGTCGGCACGTGGCGGGTGTAACCGCCCTCGACACCGGGGACCATCTCGTTGCGGATGCGGACATTCGCGAAGGTGCCGCGCATCATGATCTCATGGTTGCCGCGACGGGCCCCATAAGAGTTGAAGTCGGCCGGCGCCACGCCATGCTCGGTCAGGTACTTGGCGGCGGGGCTGTTCCTGGCGATGTTGCCGGCGGGCGAGATGTGGTCGGTGGTGACGCTGTCGCCCAGAATGGCCAGCGCGCGCGCGCCGTTGATCGGGGCGATCTCGTCCGACGCCACCGGCGACATGCCCTCGAAATACGGCGGCATCTTCACATAGGTGGAGTTTTCGTCCCAGACATAGGTGGCGCCTTCCGGCGCCTCGATCGCCTGCCATTCGGCATCGCCGCTGAACACGTCGGCATATTCGCCGCGGAACATCTGCGAGGTGATCACCGAGCGCACGGTGTCGCGGATCTCGGCCGAGGTCGGCCAGATGTCGCGCATATAAACCGGCTTGCCGTCGCGGTCCTCGCCGATCGGGTCGTTGGCGACATCGACCAGCACCGAGCCCGCCAGCGCATAGACCACCACCAGCATCGGGCTGGCCAGATAGTTGGCGCGGACATCCGGGTTCACGCGGCCTTCGAAGTTGCGGTTGCCCGACAGCACCGAGGTCACGACCAGATCATTGGCATTGACCGCCGCCGAGACCGGCTCGGCCAGCGGGCCGGAATTGCCGATGCAGGTGGTGCAGCCATAGCCGACCAGATTGAAGCCGAGCGTGTCCAGCGCGTCCTGCACGCCAGCGGCGCGCAGATATTCGGTCACCACCTTCGAGCCGGGGGCGAGCGAGGTCTTCACCCAGGGCTTCACCGTCATGCCCAGCGCCGCCGCCTTCTTGGCGACCAGGCCCGCACCCAGCATCACGTCGGGGTTCGACGTGTTGGTGCAGCTGGTGATCGCCGCGATCGCGACATGGCCATGGGCCAGCTTGTAATCGGTGCCGGCGACATCGACGGAGACGTCGGCCGCGGTGTCCTTGCTCTTGGTCAGGGTCGGCAGCGCCGCCTTGAACGAGGCCGGGATGTCCGACAGCGTCACCCGGTCCTGCGGGCGCTTGGGGCCGGCGAGCGAGGGCTCGACGGTCGACATGTCGAGTTCCAGCGTGTCGGTGAACTCAGGGTCCGCCGAACCGGCCTCGCGCCACATGCCCTGGGCCTTGGCATAGGCTTCCACCAGCGCCACGGTCTCGTCGTCGCGGCCCGACAGGCGCAGATAGTTCAGGGTCTCGCCGTCGATCGGGAAGAAGCCGCAGGTCGCGCCATATTCGGGCGCCATGTTGGCGATCGTCGCACGGTCGGTCAGGACCATGTTGTCCAGGCCTTCGCCATAGAACTCGACGAACTTGCCGACCACGCCCTTCTTGCGCAGCATCTGGGTGACGGTCAGCACCAGATCGGTCGCGGTGGTGCCTTCCTTCATCCGGCCGGTCAGCTTGAAGCCGACGACTTCCGGAATGACCATGCTGACCGGCTGACCCAGCATCGCGGCCTCGGCCTCGATACCGCCCACGCCCCAGCCCAGAACCGCCAGGCCGTTGACCATGGTGGTGTGGCTGTCGGTGCCGACCAGGGTGTCGGGATAGGCCAGCATCCGGCCGTCTTCCTCGGACGACCACACGGTCTTGGCCAGATATTCCAGGTTCACCTGATGGCAGATGCCGGTTCCCGGGGGCACGACGCGGAAATTATCCAGCGCGCTCTGGCCCCAGCGCAGGAACGAATAGCGCTCGCCGTTGCGCTCCATCTCCAGCGCCACGTTCTGAAGGAACGCGCTGGCGGTGCCATAACGGTCGACCTGTACCGAATGGTCGATGACCAGATCCACCGGCGACAGCGGGTTGATCCGGTTGACGTCGCCGCCAAGCTCGGCCATCGCCGCGCGCATGGTGGCAAGATCGACCACGGCGGGCACGCCGGTGAAGTCCTGCATCAGCACCCGGGCCGGGCGATAGGCGATCTCGTGGTCGCTGCGGCGATCCTTCACCCAGGCGACCAGCGCCTTCACGTCGCCGGCGGTGACGCTGCGGCCGTCTTCATGACGGAGCAGGTTTTCGAGCAGCACCTTGAGCGAGAAGGGGAGCCGCGAGACACCCTCGAGGCCGGCGGCCTCTGCCTTGGGCAGGCTGAAATAGTCATACGCCTTCCCGTCGACCGTCAGGGTCGTCCGGGTGCTGAAGCTGTCAAGGCGGTGTGCTGTCACGACGACCTTCTCCTCACGATGGACCTTGTCGCCTTGTCTTGTCGACTGACGGGCATCGCGTTCGGGCGACGGGTGACGGGTCCGGCCGGACCGACACACCCGTGAAGCCCCCCGCTCAGGTGCCTGATCGCGGCGATTGGCCGGATGTGCGGGCGGAGCGGGCGGAGTCTGGGCGGCGGAAGGTCGGACAGTCCGCCGCGGCCGTCCGACATGTGGCCAAGGCCCCGGTTATCCGGGATCATCGGCACGCATGCAGACGTCGCGGCGTCGATGCCGCGTTCGCGCGCCGTGATATCAGGGATCGCCCGGAAAGTCCACGAAAACCGCCGGATGCGCAGGGCATCCGGCCCCTCCATCAGCCCTCCGCCAGCCGGCGCAGGAACGGCATCAGGGCGGCGTCGGTCGCGGCCGGCGCCTGGATATGCGGGCTGTGGCCGCAATCGGGGATCATCAGGCCGGTGGCGAGCCCGGCCGGGGCACCGCCGGGCAGATCGGCGCCGATGCCGGCCACGATCGCCTCCACCTGCGCGGGGCTGCCATATTCATCGCCCACGCCCTGCATGATCAGTGACGGGCAGCCGATCGCGCCCAGCCGGCCGGTCATCTCCCAGGCGCGGAACTGCGGTGTCAGCCAGGTATCCGACCAGCCATGGAAGGCCCCTTCGGTATTGTCGCCGTGATAACGCGCCAGCCGGGCGCGCATCCCCTTCGGGTCGGTCAGCGTCGTTTCATAAAGTGCAACGGCATCCCGGATGCCGGCGATGGTGATATCCTCCACGAAGACATGTGCCGCCATGGTGGCAATGCCGGCGATGCGCCTGCCCAGCGCCGCCGCCGCCAGCAATGCGATGGTCCCGCCATCGGAATGGCCGACCAGCAGCGCCTCGCCCACCCCCGCATGATCCAGAACCTGCGGCAGCACGACCTCGCTTTCGCGGTTCAGATAGTCGATCGGGCGCGGCCAGCGGTCGAGCGGGCTGGACCCGCCATAGCCCTGGCGGTCATAGGCCAGCACGTCCAGGCCGGTGGCGCGGGCGATGCGCTGCGGAAAATCGCGCCACAGCTCGAAACAGCCCAGCCCCTCATGCAGCAGCACGACGGTGGGCCGGCGCATGGCCGTGGCACCGATCCCTGCAACAGCCGGCTCCGCAACCGCGTGATGAACGCGCAACCGCATGCCGGCAACGTCCACGTGCCGCATCTCGAAGATCATCGGGGGTCATCCTCCAGTATGGTAACAGCGTTATTAGAATATCGCTGGGTTTGCCTTCGCAACTATGGCAAACAGATAGTGATCATGCCACTTGGGATTTGACCCCCCAGGTTCACGATGATGTAATGCCGTTACAAAACGGTATTCAAAACAAGAACAAAGGCGCATCCACCGGAACCGCCATCACCGGCATTCCGGGTGAGAAAACGGGAGCCGTTGCCCGATGCGCCCATACAGGGAGACCGAAGGCCCATGGGCGACCAGACCCCGCTCCTGGAGGTCAAGGATGTGTCGTTGCGCTTCGGCGGCGTGCGCGCCCTGACCGAAGTCAGCTTCCACGTGCGCGCCGGAGAGCTGTTCTCGATCATCGGCCCCAACGGCGCCGGCAAGACCTCCATGCTCAACTGCATTTCGGGGCGTTACACGCCGACCGAGGGTCGGATCCTGTTCGACGGCCGCGACGTGACCGGGATGACGCCCAATCACCGCGCCAGCCTCGGCATGGGCCGTACCTTCCAGAACCTGGCGTTGTTCGCCCATATGTCGGTGCTCGACAACATCATGGTCGGGCGCCATCACCTGCTGAAGAACAACATCCTCTCCGGTTCCTTGTACTGGCTGACGGGCGCGCAGACCGAAGAACTCGCCCATCGCCGCGCGGTCGAGGACATCATCGACTTCCTCGAAATCGCCCATGTCCGCCGGGCCACCGCCGGCCAGCTTTCCTATGGCCTGCGCAAGCGGGTGGAACTGGCGCGCGCCGTGGCGCTGCGCCCGAAGCTGCTGCTGCTCGACGAGCCGATGGCCGGCATGAACCTCGAAGAGAAGGAGGACATGGCCCGGTTCATCATCGATCTGTCGGAAGAATGGGGCATGACCATCGTCATGATCGAACACGACATGGGCGTGGTGGCCGACATCTCGCACCGGATCATGGTGCTGGATTTCGGCCGCAAGCTCGCCGAGGGCTCCGCCGACGAGGTGCTGAACAACGAGCACGTCAAGAAGGCCTATCTGGGCGAGGATGATGACGACGACGGCGAAGAGGCGGTGGCGTGATGACGCAGCAGTTCCCCGATTTCTCGGTTCACGACACGCTCCCCAAGCTGCTGGCGCATAACGCCGCGACCTGGCCCGGCGAGGTGGCGCTGCGCGAGAAGGAATTCGGCATCTGGAACGAATACACCTGGTCCGACTATAATGACCGGGTGCGCGAGCTGACGCTGGGGCTGATCGAGCTTGGCGTCACCCGTGGCGAGGTGGTGGCGATCCTGTCCAAGAACCGCCCCGAAGCGCTGTATGGCGAGATCGCGATCCAGGCCGCCGGCGCCATGAGCCTCGCCATGTATCAGGACGCCATGGGCAACGAGGTCGCCTATCTGCTGACCTATGCCGGCGCCCAGGTGGTTCTGTGCGAGGACGAGGAACAGGTCGACAAGCTGCTTGAGCTGGAAGACCAGATCCCGACCGTGCGCACCATCGTCTATGCCGATGCGCGTGGCATGCGGAAGTATGACGATCCGCGGCTGAGGGATCTGGCCGAGGTCTATGCGCTGGGCCGGGCGCTGCATGGCCGCGAACCCGACCGCTATGCCCGCGAACTGGCCGCCGGCCGGGGCAGCGACGTGGCGATCCTGTGCACCACGTCGGGCACCACCTCGAACCCCAAGATGGCGATGCTGGCCGGACGGTCGTTCCTGGAACATTGCGCCCGTTACCTGATGGTCGACCCCAAGGGGCCTGCCGATGATTACGTCTCGGTGCTGCCGATGCCGTGGATCATGGAACAGATCTATGCCGTGGCACAGCCGCTGATCTGCCGCATCCGGGTCAATTTCGTCGAGGAACCCGAGACGATGATGGCCGATCTGCGCGAGATCGGGCCAAGCTTCGTGCTGCTGGCGCCCCGGGTGTGGGAGCAGATCGCGGCCGACGTCCGCGCGCGGATGATGGAAAGCACCCGGCTGAAGAACGCGCTCTATGATTTCGGCATGAAGCGGGCGCTGAAGGCGGTCGATCAGGGCCGGACATCGAAGCTCGCCAGCTTCATCGTGCTGCGCGCGCTGCGCGACCGGCTGGGGTTCTCGAACCTCAAATCCGCCGCGACCGGCGGTGCCGCCCTCGGCCCCGACACCTTCCGCTTCTTCCAGGCGCTGGGCGTGCCGCTGCGCCAGATCTATGGCCAGACCGAAACCGCCGGTGCCTTCACGGTTCATCTGGCCGGCGATGTCGACATGAACACCGTCGGCAAGCCGTTCCCCGGGGTCGAGGTCAAGATCGTCGACCCGGACGAGAATGGCGTCGGCGAGATCGTGGCCCGCCATGGCGGGTTGATGGCAGGCTATTACAAGAACGAGAAGGCCACCCGCGAGGATCTGCGCGATGGCTGGATGCATTCCGGCGATGCTGGCTTCTTCAACCCGCAGGGCCATCTGGTGGTCATCGACCGGATCAAGGACATCGCCGAAACCAGCGGCCGGATCCGGTTCTCGCCTCAGTTCATCGAGAACAAGCTGAAATTCTCCAGCTTCATCGGTGAATGCGTGGTGCTGGGCCATCAGAAGCCTTTCGTCACCGCCATCATCTGCATCCGCTATTCGGTGGTGTCGAAATGGGCCGAACAACGCGGCATCGCCTTCACCACCTATACCGACCTGTCGGCCCGCCAGGATGTCTATGACCTGTTGTCGGCCGAGGTGGAACGGGTGAACGCGACGCTGCCCGAGGCGCACCGCATCAAGCGCTTCCTGTTGCTCTACAAGGAACTCGACGCCGATGACGGCGAGTTGACCCGCACCCGCAAGGTGCGCCGCAACGTCATCAACGACCGGTACGGCCGCATCATCGACGCGATCTATGCCGGCCAGGACAAGATCGACATCGACACCACCATCACCTTTCAGGACGGCAAGCAGGCGCGGATTCAAACGGTCCTGCGCATCGTCGACATGGGGGATCCGGTGGAACCGCTGCGCAAGGCGAGCTGACCGGCAGACCAGCCGGACCGCCCCTTTGCCGCAGCCGCCACATCCGACCCCGGCGCACCCCCAAGGCGTCCTTGCGAGGAGACCCACCCCTCATGACCTCGTCACTCTTCGTCCAGCTTCTGGTCAACGGGCTGATCGTCGGCACGCTCTATGGCGTGGTGGCGATGAGTTTCGTGCTGATCTACAAGGCCTCGCAGATCGTGAACTTCGCGCAGGGTGAATTCCTGCTGATCGGCGCCTGGGTGTGCTGGTGGATCATGACCGATCTGGAGCTGCCGTTCTTCTGGTCGTTCATCTTTACCCTCGCCTTCATGATGGTGTTCGGCATTCTGCTTCAGGTCATCGTGCTCCGACCACTGATCGGCGAGCCGATCATCTCGGTGATCATGGTGACCATCGGCCTGTCGATCTTCTTCCAGGCGATGATGAAGTGGATGTTCGGCGTGTTCGTGCAGCCCTTCCCCAGGATCTTCGAAACCGAATCCATCAACATCGCCGGCCTGCAGGTGCAGACCGCCTATGTGATGAGCCTGATCATCTCAGTGATCGCGATGGGCCTGTTCGCCTATTTCTTCAAGTTCTCGAAGATCGGCCTCGCCATGCGGGCCACCGCCTTCAACCAGCAGGTCGCCCAGTCTCTGGGCGTGTCGGTCAAGCAGATGTTCGCCATCTCATGGGCGATTTCGGCGATGGTCTCGGCACTGGCCGGCGTGGTGGTGGGCATCGTCAACGGCGTGTCGTCGGGTCTGTCGCTGTTCGGCTTCAAGGTGTTTCCCGCGGTCATCCTGGGCGGGCTGGACTCGGTCATCGGCGCGGTCGTCGGCGGGCTGATCATCGGTGTGCTGGAGAATCTGGCGGAATATGTCGACGGCCAGTATCTGCACTTCGGCAACCTCTATGTGGTCGCCCCGTTCTACGTCCTGATCATCATCCTGATGATCAAGCCCTATGGCCTGTTCGGCACCAAGAACATCGAGCGCGTGTGAGGACGAAGCGATGAGCAGCATGTCCCTTCGTCCCTGCGGCGACTATCGGACCACCTATAAGAAAGACACCACGATCTTCCCGACCAGATGGTCGCGGAACTTCGCCATCCTGGGTATCGTGCTGGCGGCGCTGTTTCCGCTGGTCGCCAGCATCTATCACATGAACCTCGCGATCACGATCGCGATCTATGGCATCGCCGCCCTGGGGCTCAACATCCTGGTCGGCTTCACCGGCCAGATCTCGCTGGGCCATGCCGCCTTCTTCGGCTTCGGTGCCTTCTCGTCGGCCTTCCTGAACAACACCTATGGCGTGCCGGTGGTTCTGGCCATCCCGCTCGCCGGGTTGATGACCACCGCGATCGGCATGATCGTCGGCATCCCGGCGGCCCGCATCAAGGGGCTGTACCTCGCCATCGCGACGCTGGCCTCGCAGTTCATCCTGCAGGACTTCTTCGCCCGGGCCGATTTCTTCACCGGCGGCTCGGCCGGCGCGCTTGCCCAATCGTTCTCGCTGTTCGGCTGGGAGGCCTATGGCGAGCACAACTTCTATTACGTGGCGCTGGCCTTCATGGTGCTCAGCTATCTGCTGGCCACCAACATGCTCCGCACCCGCGATGGCCGCGCCTTCGTGGCGGTGCGCGATCATTACCTCTCGGCCGAGGTGATGGGCGTCAACCTCACCAAGTACCGGCTGATGTCGTTCGGTATCAGCTCGTTCTATGCCGGCATCGCCGGCGCGCTGTACGGGCATTACCTGGGCTTCGTCTCGGTCGAAAGCTTCACCATCCTGCTGTCGATCCAGTTCCTGGGCATGATCATCATCGGTGGTCTGGGATCGGTGATGGGCACACTGATGGGCACCGCCTTCATGGTGCTGCTGCCCGAGGTGCTGGAAGGCGTGGTCGCCTGGCTGGGCTCGGCCGGCATCGTCGGTCAGTCGTTCATGACCAATGTCGTGTTCATGAAAGAGGCCTCGATCGGTCTGGTCATCGTGCTGTTCCTGATCTTCGAACCCGACGGGCTCGCCCATCGCTGGCGGCAGATCAAGGCCTACTGGAAGCTCTATCCGTTCTCGTATTGAGGTGTGAGGGGCCGGCCGGGCTCACGGGTCCAAATCCCGTCGCCCCGCCGAATTCCCCGCACACCGGCAGTCAGCGGCGCTATCATTCGCGTGATCCGCGCAAATCATGTGCCGTACCAGCCGCGGAGCCGTCATCCGGCCCCGCACCATGCGGGCCACAACGGACCACCAAGGTCCAGCGCCCGATGGGCCCGGAGACAACGACAACGAAATGACGCGCCGCGTCATCAGGGAGAGAAGAATGCACAGGAAGTCCCTTACCGGCCTGCTCACCGCCGCCCTCGTCGCCGGAACCGCAACTGCGGCTCTGGCAGCCGACGAGATCAAGATCGGCAATCTGGTCGATTACACCGGCTCCACCTCCACCGTCAGCAAGCCGTTCTCGGAAGGCAAGATCGATGCCTTCGAGTGGATCAATGCTCATGGCGGGATCAACGGCAAGAAGATCGTTCTCGATACGGTCGACTATTCCTATCAGGCACCCCGCGCCATCGCCGCCTACAAGCGCTGGGTGTCGGACTTCGGCGCGGTCGCGATCGCGGGCTGGGGCACGGCCGATACCGAGGCCTTGGTCGGCTTCCTGGCCAAAGACGAGATGCCCTTTTACTCAGGCTCATATTCGGCGCATCTGACCGATGCCACCGGCAAGGTCGCGACCACCAAGACCCCGGCGCCCTATAACTTCTTCTACAACGCGTCCTATTCCGATGCGCTGCGCGGCATGTTGCAGTGGGCGGCAGAGGACTGGAAGAAGCAGGGCAAGGAAGGCAAGCCCATCTATGTCCATATGGGCGACAACCATCCCTACCCGAACGCCGCGCGCAAGGCCGGTGAGGAGTATGCCAGGGAGTTGGGCTTCGAGGTGAAGCCGGCGATCCAGTACACGCTGGCGCCCGCCGACTTCAAGGCGCAGTGCCTGACGCTGAAGGAAACCGACGCCAATTACGCCTATCTCGGCAACACCGCCGGCTCGAACATCTCGCTGCTGAAAAGCTGCGAGACCGTGGGCGTCACCGCGCAGTTCATGGCCAATATCTGGGGCTTCGATGAAAGCGCCGCGGAAGCCGCCGGCAGCGCCGCCAACGGCGTGGTCTGGATGGTCGGCTCGGCGACCTGGAACGATGATGTGCCCGGCATGAAGCTGGTGCACGAGATCGCGGGTGGTGGTGACTATCGGCCGGTTCACTACGTCCGTGGCGTCTGCACCGCCTATTACATGAAGGAAGCCATGGAGTGGGCGGACAAGAACGGTGGCATCACCGGCCCGAACATCAAGAAGGCGATGTACCAGAAGACCGACTGGGTGCCCGAGGGCCTTGAAGGCGTGTGCTTCCCGTCGACCTGGACCGAGGAAGACCATCGCGGGACCATCGACATGTACGTCTATCAGGGCGAGATGAAGGACGGCAAGTTCAGCATGAACCGGCTGGCCGAGACCCGCATCGACCGCCGGCCTGAATGGCTGGGCTGGTAATACCCGGCAGTTGTGCCGGCCGCCCCTGGACCGGGCGGCCGGCACCCGTCACAGGCCCCTGCCAGCCACCGCTGAGCCACACGCTTCGCCCGCCTGCCCTTCGCCCTCCGTCCGCACGAGACCCGCAACGATGTCGATGACCCAGACAGCACCCGCCGCCACCGCGGCCGCTGGCCCCCGGCCTGCCGCCACGGAAGAGCCGATCCTGACCGTCAACAACATCGAGGTCGTCTACAACGACGTGATCCTGGTGCTGCACGGTGTCAGCCTGACTGTGCCACAGGGGCAGATCGTCACTCTGCTCGGCGCCAACGGTGCCGGCAAGTCGACCACGCTGAAGGCCATCTCCGGTCTGCTGAAAAGCGAGGATGGCGAGATCACCCGCGGCGACGTGACCTTCATGGGCGAGCGGATCAACGGGCTTGAGCCGCACGAGATCGTCAAGCGCGGGCTGTTCCAGGTGATGGAGGGCCGGCGCGTGGTCGAGGACATGACGGTCGGCGAGAACCTGCGCCTCGGCGCCTATACCCGGCGCGACAGCGGGGTGAAGGCCGATATCGAGATGGTCTATCACTATTTCCCGCGCCTGAAGGAACGCACCGGTCTGGCCGGCTATCTGTCGGGCGGCGAACAGCAGATGCTGGCGATCGGCCGCGCGATGATGGCGCGCCCGAAGCTGATCCTGATGGACGAGCCGTCGATGGGCCTGTCGCCGCTGCTGGTGAAGGAAGTCTTCTCGATTATCAAGAAGATCAATGAAGACCAGGGGATCACAATCCTGCTGGTGGAACAGAATGCCCGTCAGGCTCTGAAGCACGCGTCCTATGGCTATATCATGGAGAACGGCAAGATCGTTCTGGATGGCCGCCGCGACGAGTTGATGGATAACGAGGACGTCAAGGAATTCTATCTCGGCAGCGGGGGCGGAGAGCGCAAGTCGTTCAAGTCGATCAAGTCGTTCAAGCGCCGCAAGCGCTGGCTGTGATCATCGGCTGACCGGCTGCCCCGCCTTCAGCCCTGCCTGCCATCGAGACCCGCCTTCGGCGCCCGCATCCGGTACAGGACGATGACCGACAGCATCCATTTTGACGACCGCGAGACCATGGATCCCGAGCTTCGGGAGACGGGTCTGTTCGAGAGGCTGCCGGCGCAGATCGCTCTGGCCAAGGCCAAGGCGCCGGCGCTGGCACGGCTGCTGGCCGATGTGAACCCGCTGGCGGTGACCAGCCGCGCGGCCCTGGCGGACCTGCCGGTGCTGCGTAAATCCGACCTCACCCGCCGGCAGGCAGACGAGCCACCCTTCGGCGGGCTCACGGCCGAGGCACCCGGCGACATGGCGCATCTGTTCATGTCACCGGGCCCGATCTATGACCCGCAGAGCGCCGACACCGATCCGCACCGCTTTGCCCGCGCCTGCTGGGCGGCCGGGTTCCGGGGGGGCGACATCGTCCACAACACACTGGCCTATCACTTCACGCCCGGCGGTTGGATGTTCGACAGCGGCGCGCGGGCACTGGGCTGCGCCGTCATCCCGGCTGGCGGCGGCAATACCGAACAGCAGATACAGGCCATCGCCCATCTGCGCCCGACGGCATTCACCGGCATGCCGTCCTTCCTGAAGCTGCTGCTGGAGCGGCTGGAAGAGGCTGGCCAGACCGCGCACAGCATCACCAAGGCACTGGTCACCGGCGAGGCGCTGACCCAGACCCTGCGCGCCGAACTGGGCCAGCGCGGCATCAGTGTCGCCCAGGTCTATGCCACCGCCGATCTGGGCCAGATCGCCTATCAGGGCCCCACCTCCGACGGGATGGTGATCGACGAGGATCTGATCGTCGAGATCGTCCGTCCCGGCACCGGCGACCCGGTGCCCGAGGGTGAGATCGGCGAGGTGATCGTCACCAGCTTCAACGGCGCCTATCCGCTGATGCGCTTTGCCACTGGCGATCTGTCGGCGCTGATGCCCGGCACCAGCCCTTGCGGGCGCACTGGTCAGCGCCTGCGCGGCTGGCTGGGCCGTGCCGACCAGACCACCAAGATCCGCGGCATGTTCGTTCATCCGGGTCAGGTGGCCCAGGCGATCAAGACCGTGGGCGGCATCGCCCGCGCCCGGCTGGTGGTCACCAATCCCGATGGCCGCGATCTGGCGGTTCTGCGCTGCGAGGCGGGCGCCGACTGTGGCAATGGCGCTGCCCAGACCCCGACCGACCAACAGGGGCTGAGCGGCCGCCTGGCCGATGCCTTCCGCACCGCCGCCAATCTGCGCGCCGACATCGAACTGGTCGCCCCGGGCTCGCTGCCCGACGACGGCAAGGTCATCGAGGACGCCCGCACCTACAACTGAACCGTGGTGCTGTCGGCGCACGACCAACGAGATCCTCCCCGCCAAGGCAGCTCGCGGGGCATGACACCGCCGATACGCGGCGCCATGCCCCGCTTTTTTTTTTCGAAAGCGCTATGGCGCACGCCCTATAGCGCTGCAAAACCGCCCGCACATCCGCACAAAGGATCCGTCCCAAACGCAAAACGGGCTGATCGTCACCGATCAGCCCGTTCGCATCTGCGTTACCGCAATGTCTGGAGCGGGAAACGAGACAGGCACTAGGGCGCTAAATCCTTGTTTCCCAATCACATTCTTCGCCGCCGTGAGCAGCGAAGGCCTGAATTATAGCCTTGTTCTTCGCCCTCGGCAACAAAACTCATCCAACAACTTCCATCAGCGTCCAAGGACTGCCATTTCATCCCCTGACAACCGACGCAGAATACACGGCTACCAGAGGCCCGCCCCTGCAACGCCGCTCGACACTCAGGTCTCCTTGCGTCAGGAATGGCATCAGCATCGAACGTTGAGACCGCGCTTGGTTTGATGCCGTGCGCACCACAGCCCAAGGCTGTTCGTGATGAAGGCCAAGCGGCGAGCAAGGAAAGATGGGGCGCATGTTCACATCACCTGGTCAGCTGGCGACCGTGTGGGAGCGGCGCGCAACAGCCTCAAACTGGCCACAGCCCAGGATCGCTGGATGCTATGTCGATATATCAGGATGCCAGAACAAGCATCACACGCGCGGTTTTCTCTGCGTCCCTCTGGACGTTGAGCAACGACTGCGCCCCAGCGCGACTTGTGAAACCGTAGGGATATCAGACCATAGCGAATCGGTCTTGATACGCCTGACGCACCCCATGACGCTGGCACCGTGAGCGCCATTGTCGAGCGTGCTTCTTCCTTGTTACTCGACGGGCCGGCAACTGGTCGATTCTTGCACATTGAGCAAGAGAGGGCCACCTGTGGCGGATGCCATGATCTCGTCCGCCCACGTTCCGGGGCATTCGTCCCTGGCATCCGCCACAGGCATAACGACACAACAGCCCTTGGCAGGGCGAGAAAGGAGCCGGTGATGTAGCGCTTCCGAAAGGAGACGAAAACATGCACAAGGAGCCACCATTATCAAAGGTGTTCTATCGTCCCATCGAAGCTGCCATACGGTGGGCTGGGTTGTTGCGGTACAAGGCGTCGATCCTCGCCTCGATCGCATCACCGCGGTGCCTGCCGCAGACATTGGACTGCCCGCGATGGAACGAGTGTCGGCTGTACTCGGAACGCATCTACGACGGCATCCTCAACTCGGAACTGCCCTTTGGCAAGAACGGGATCACGCTCAATGACCCAGAGTTGGTGAGTTCACCCGATCTGACCATCCGCCACGTCGATCTGAAACGCTGGATGCGCACTCACTATCCTGAGCATCGACCCGGATTCCTGTTCAGCCGCAGCGAGCGCATGGCGCATCCCTCCATCACCCTGGAAACAGGACAGGCAATCCTGCTGGAACGGCAGGCTCTGCAGGCCGCGCTGGACCATAGCCGGCGTGAGATGCGCAAACTTCAAGCGCAACACGAAGCCTTGCTCAAGCAGTCCGCGGTGCTGTTGGCATCCAAGCAGTGCGCGATCAGTGATCGAGCGGAGACCACGTACCTGAACATCATCGGTGGCATGCTGACGCTGATGCTGGGTCAATCCCCATCGGGTGTGCCGTACTCCAGCTTCAAGACGCAGGAGGCAATCGTCACCGCATTGCTCGCCCACTATGGCGGCACCATGGGCATCACGGAGCGAACCTTGAACGGCAAGTTCGCCAACGCCAGGAAGAATGTGCGTAGCGCAGCCGCGTGAATTCTTCCATCTTGTATGTGCAGTCTCGGAGATTGCATTTGCAATGTCTTTTTGCAGCCATGTCTATTGAATAGAGGTCACGCCAACAAACGCCACTGAGCGTTCAGGAGTGACCGCCATGTCGCAAGTACCTGTACTGCCACCGCACGAGCGCCGCATCCTGCGGCTCGATGAAGTTGAAGCGAAGTCCGGCTTCAAACGCGCCCACATCTACAACCTGATGAAGAAGCGCCAGTTTCCACAGGCGTTGCGCCTTGGCGTGCGCGCGGTGGGCTGGGATTCGGTCGAGATCGATCAGTGGATCGCCGAACGCCTTAACAACCGCACCTGACTCGCTCCCCCTCGGACTTCCCATCGCCAAACGGAGAGCGCCATGCAGGTCGTATCCATCATTTCAACGAAAGGTGGCGTCGGCAAGACGACCACGGCCGCCAACCTCGGCGGGCTCGCCGCGGACGCGGGGCTGCGCGTGCTGCTGCTCGATCTCGACGTGCAGCCCACCTTGTCCTCCTACTACGATCTGGCTCACCGCGCGCCCGGCGGCATCTATGAGCTGCTGGCGTTCAACGAGCGCGGTCTCGACCAGCTCGTGTCCCGCACCATCATCGCGGGCCTGGACCTGGTGCTCTCGAACGACCACCGGGGTGAACTGAACACCTTGCTGCTGCACGCGCCAGACGGGCGCCTGCGGTTGCGCCACCTGCTGCCGGCGCTGGCGCCGCTCTATGACCTGGTGCTAATCGACACCCAAGGCGCGCGCTCGGTGCTGTTGGAGATGGCGGTGCTCGCCTCCGGCCTGGCGCTGTCACCCGTGACCCCGGAAATCCTTGCGGCCCGCGAACTGCGGCGCGGCACCATGCAGTTGCTGGAGGACATCGCGCCGTATCGGCACCTTGGCATCGAACCGCCACCGCTGCACCTACTCATCAATCGTGTCCACCCCGTGTCCGCCAACGCACGCATGATCCAGCAGGCGCTGCACGACCTATTTCAGGATCACACGGGCATCCGCGTGCTGGGCACCGACGTGCCGGCCATCGAAGCCTATCCGCGCGCTGCAACCCGCGGCATGCCGGTGCATCGCGTCGAGTATCGACAGCCACCAGGCAGAGTTGCGCCCGCTGCGCTCGACACCATGCGCACGCTCGCCGGCGAACTGTTCCCGCAGTGGCAAGACAGATTCGCCCGCGTGTCCGGCCGTCCTCCACGTTCTATTGAAACCGGGAGGTCCCGTGGCGAGCGCACATGAACTGTCCCGTGGCCACAAGCGACTGCGCGCCCTGATCGAGTTTGCGGTGAGCGAAGGCTGGCACGTCAAACGTACTCGGGGTGGACACCTCAAATTCACCAAGACCGGCTGCGCCGCCATCTACACCAGCTCGACAGCGAGCGATTACCGGGCAGACCTCAATGCCCGTGCGCAGATCCGCCGAGCCGAGCGCGAGGCCCGCATGGCCCGGCCCGCCAACGCCGAGGGATGCGGCCATGGCTGAGATGACCTCCCAGGACATGGCCGGCAAGCTGCTTGCCGCCGGGTTCGAGCGCAGTGGGCCATCGGCCACGGCTTTGAGTGACCCCATCGCCGACACGCCGATGGTCGTGACGCTGGACCAGTTGCGGCCCTACGACCACGATCCCCGCAAAAAGCGCAACTCGGCCTACGATGAAATCAAGGCCTCCATCCGCGAGCGCGGCCTGGATGCGGCGCCAGCCATCACACGCCGTCCTGGCGAGGCGCACTACATCATCCGCAACGGCGGCAACACCAGGCTGGCGATCCTGCGCGAACTCTGGACAGAAACGAAGGACGAGCGCTTCTTCCGCATATCGTGCCTGTTCCGGCCGTGGCCTGCGCGCGGGGAGATCGTCGCGCTGACCGGGCACCTCGCCGAGAACGAACTGCGTGGCGGCTTGACGTTCATCGAGCGCGCCCTCGGCGTCGAGAAGGCGCGCGAGTTCTATGAAGCGGAAAGCAGCACGACCTTGAGCCAGTCCGAGCTGGCCCGTCGCTTGGGCGCCGACGGCTTCCCCGTGCAGCAGTCACACATCAGCCGCATGGCCGATGCGGTGCGCTACCTGCTGCCTGCGATCCCGACCGTGCTGTATGGTGGCCTCGGTCGCCACCAGGTCGAGCGGCTGTCGGTCATGCGCAAGGCCAGTGAGCGCACGTGGGAGCACTATGCCAAGGGCCGCTCCCTGCCGCTCGACTTCGACAGTTTCTTCCAAGAAGTGCTGTCGCAGTTCGATACCCAGGCCGACGAGTTCTCGCCGCAGCGTGTGCAGGACGAGTTGATCGGTCAGATGTCCGAGCTGCTGGGCATCGACTACGACGTGCTTGCCCTGGACCTGACCGAATCCGAGAGCCGCCACCGCGCCCTGGTCAGCGACCCAACCCCGCCATCGGCGCCGCCGGCATTGCCTGAGCCTGGGGCCATCGCACGGCCGCCGATTGAACCGGCACCGTCCCCCGCCACAGCAGCACATTCTGCAGGCCACTCTGCCGCCGCGCCGACAAGGCCCCAGGACGATGCGGCCCCGCGTGAGGCATCCGCAGCCACCCCTGCGGCAGCGGCTGGCGATCTACTTGACGAGCACATCGTCTCTCCGGCACCCACGACGCAGCGGCTCCAGTCCATCCAGCGCATGGTCGCCGACCAGTTGGGCGATGCGCTTCCGCCCGACTTCTCGGCCAACGTGCTGCAGTCGATTCCCGTGCAGGCCGGTGGCCTCTATCCCATCTCGGACATCTGGCATATCGACCCAGGTCTCGACGCACCCGGCCGCCTGCGCGTCCACATCGCGCAGTTCGCGCGCGAGATCGCGGGCGAGGTCGACCTGGACGCGTGTGTCGAGGATCGTTCAGATGGCATCGGGTTCGCGTGTCGTGCCCCGACCCAGGTTTCGTCGCCGCTCGCACGTGCCGTGCTCGCGCTGCTGGTTTCCCTGGCCGGTCAGCAGTCGGCCGACGTGGGCTTGGACGGCGGGCACTTCGTCACCGACCTGCCAGCGCTGTTGCACGGCCAAGGCCAACGTCATGCCGACGGGGCCCGGCGATTGAGCGACACCGCGCTGGTCAAGCTGTTTCGTCTGCTGCGGCTGGCCCGGCGCCTGCTGGATCTGGAAGCCGGCGCTCTCGGTCCTGGGACCTGAGCGAGGGAGGCCCGCATGTCCGCACCTAACCCACTCAACCAGGCCGTCATCGCGCAGGCGCTCTACGATCTGCGCAACGGGCAACTGCGCCGCTGCAAGGCGATGGGATTCGGTGAGGAAGAATTGGATGCGCTCAAGCATCCGGCGCTGATCAGCGTACTGGCCAATGCCAGCGTCTCGTGGTGCTCTGTCTCGGTGAACCGGGAAGTGCTCCGGCGATTGCTCAAACAGGCGCAGGACGTGGAGAAGGAGATCGCCACCGTCGATCGCATGTTGCGCCTGGGGGCCAGTACGGAAATGGCGAGCCGTTTTTATGGGCTGACGCACCAGGAAGTCGCGCTACGGCGTGAAGTTCTCGGCCTGCCCAAACGCAAGGGGCGCCATCCGGTTCTGGACGAGGAGCAGGACACCGAGCTGTGGCGACGCTGGAAGGCCGTGACCAGCAGCAGGAATGTCGAGCTGGAGGATGAGACCTCGGTTCTTGATGCGGCAATGGACCTCGCCGAAGGCATGGAACTGCCGCTGTCGGTGGTCTGGGCTGCGATCAAGAACTGGATCGATCAGGGATTGGGTTGAGTCATGGCCGTGGACGACGCTGCACCACGAGCACCACGCCAAGGCCCGGTCGCCCTCGCTGATCTGTTCGACAGCGCGCTGAAAGACCTTGCACCGAAACCTCGCCCGCCCGCGTCCGCGCCAGCTCCCGCATCCGCAACATCTCCTGTCTCCGCAACCGGCGACGGTTTTCTGTTCAGCGGCAATCGGCACGAGAGCGTGCCGCGACGGCTGTTCCTGGACCGACGCCTGACGCCGCTGGAACGCAATGCCTGGCAAGTCTTTCGGATGATGCTCAACGAGGATGGGGTCACGGCGTTTCCGACGTATGAGCAACTTCGCCCGTGGCTCGCGTCAATGCCCTGCGCCGGACAGGCCTCTCACGAGACCGTGGCACGGGCGCTGACGCTGTTGCGCCTGACTCGCTGGTTGAGTCTCGTGCGCCGCAGGCGTGACCCCAAGACCGGGCGCATCCTCGGCAACCTCTACGTCCTGCACGATGAGCCCCTGACGCCTTTCGAGGCGATGCAGCTCGACCCGGACTACTTGGAGCTCGTCAGCCAAGCCCTGGGCCATTCGGCCAAGGCCGTCCAGGTCGTGGGCTTGCACACCCTCAAGGAAATCGCCGAAGACCCGTTGTTGTCTGGCCGCACGTTGCCCTCGCGGCTGCAGGTCCTTGCCGAACGCCTCGCGAGCCAGGGCATTGGGTCGCAGGAGAGTTATCCACAGAAGGATAGGGTTCACGATTCCGAAGAAGGGGCGCCGAGCCTTCTTCGGAATTCTGATGACCCCTCTTCGGATTCCGAAGCAGGGCCGAAACCCGCGTCAGACGGCGCTCTTCGGAATCCGAAGCAGGACCGTACTGTACGTAGTAGTCGTATGAATGAAGTACGTACTACCGCGCGTGAGCGTGGGCAGGCGCGTGCGATGCCAGGAGTTCGCCTGCCTGATCGCTTTCTCGGCTTGAAGGAAGAGCAGCAGGCCGCCGCCATCGTGGCATTGCAGCAGGTCGATGCTCCGCTACGCCAGGCCGTGCTGGACGAATGGGCGGATCGCTGTCGCGGCAGCACCATCCGCAACCCGGCAGGCTACCTGTTCGGCATCATCCAGCGCGCCATCCGTGGCGAGTTCAACGCCTGGGCCAAGCAAGCCGGGTCAGCACCGCCACCTGCCCCTGCACGAGATGCACCGCCTGAACCACCGCGCAATGTGGTTCCACCCGAGGTGGCCCGGCAGCACATTGACCGGCTGCGCGACCTTCTGCGCAGTAGCTGAGCGCGACGAGCGACAAGGGCGTGAAGCAGACGTCGATGGCCGTCAGTAGAGCTATCCCCAGGGGATAGATGTACTACAAGCTGTAACGCCGACAGGCACGGCATGGCACTTCGGTCCAGGGGGGCCGTAATGGCGTCGGTTGCATGAGCGCACGCACCATTTGCGCGAGCAGCGCTCCATGGCTTTCGATGGAGCTATCCCCTGGGGATAGCTCGTGTCACAGGCCACCGCTGCCACGACAACCGGGTCCCGGTTCATTTCGGTTTGTTGACTGACTGCCTTCCGTTGCGTGCCGATCCTGACCGCTCCTTTTCCCAAGCGAGCGGACGCCATGGCAACCAACGAACCTCTGCAACTCAATCTCGGCTCTTTGCGCAGCGCGATGTCGCTGACGCTTCACACCCACCACGCCTCGCGCATCTGGCATGGCCGCGCCGCCGCCGAGGGGCGACCCGGCATCGTCGGCCTGAACGGCTACATCGCCGTGATGAACAAGATGAAGCGCGGCTCGGAGCAGGACGACCCGTACAGCGACTGGTGGATGTTGCGCATCGAGGAAAAGCTCGACCAGACCAGGACCACGTTGCAATCGCTGCGCGAGCAGGTTGACCAGGCACTGGCCGGCGTGCCTGCGGCGTTGAGCCTGGGTGAGAACCTCAACGTGCAGCCGGTGAAGCTCCCCTTGTTCGTGAACGCGCAGCTCGGCTTTGCCGCCGTCTATCTGCTGGCCGACTACGACGACATCGCCCGCAAGCTGATCCTCGCCCACCACACCGCGCTGATCGATCGCTCGACGTTGGAGCGCTGGCTCAACGAAGGTGCCCACGCGCTGCGCAGCCTGTTCAGCCTGGCCCAGCAATACCGCTACTCGGGCTGCACCCGCGACGACTTCGCGGCCAAGAACGCCGCAGCTCGGGCAGCATTGGAGAAGTTCGGCGAACTGCCGCAGGACGTGCTCGAAGGCATGCGCCGCTCGAAGTTTGCGCCGCCCGTCGTGCGCCGTGGTCTGCAACAGCGTGGTGATAGCGCTGCCGCAGCCGCATCTCCCACCGACGAAGGCGCTGCCGCCGATTCGGCCGAGGCCAAGTCCACAGCCGCCGGCGAGGACGAACCGGCATGAGCGACCCGAACCGCGAACCGCGCTACTTCCGTCGTCTGGAACAGCCAGCCTTCATGCGGCTGGAACACGCGGCCTCTCTAAAAGGCCTTTTAAAGCCTTTTAAAGGTAAAGGGGACTTCGAGGCCTGGGCCAGCCAGTGCTTCGCCATGCGCGACGAGTTGATTGCCCTGGCGCAGCGACAGGTGCTGCCACAGGCGTGCGGGCATCCCTTCCACCTGCTTCCCGTCGAGCTGGCCCAGCAGACCACTGGCGCAGGCACGACCTTTCTTCGCTGGCGCAAGCACGATCGATCGGCCATGGGCGTGGCGTTGTGGCAGGAGCTGATGGCGAGCCCCAGCACGCCGGTCAACCTGCTGCACGACCTGCACGAGATCGAACTGCAGCGCGTCATGCTGAACATGCAGATCAGCCTGCTGCACACCCTGGGCAGGCAAGCACAGGAATGCGCCAGCAAGGCCGCGCAGGCGGACAACACCTACCTGCGCCGGCTCGCGTCCGTTCCTGCCGCAGTGCGCGATCGGTGATTGCGCCTGCCATCCGAGCACGCGCCCGAGCCCAACGAGGCACGGGTATTTCAACCACCACGGAGATTCCAACATGAGCACACAATTCATCGGCGAGGGCAACATCGGATCGCCTCCCGAGTACCGCGAATTCCCCAATGGCAACGACGATCCTCGCCGGTTGCTCCGGCTGAACGTGTACTTCGACAACCCCGTCCCCACCAAGGGCGGCGAGTTCGAGGACCGCGGCGGCTTCTGGGCGCCGGTGGAACTCTGGCACCACGACGCCGACCGCTGGCAGCAGCTCTACCAGAAGGGCATGCGGGTGCTGGTCGTCGGCCGCATGGAGCGCGACCCCTGGACGGACAACGAAGATCAGCCGCGTGAGACTTGGCAGGTCAACGCGCGCAGTGTCGGCATCCTGCCGTACCGCATCGAGTCTGTGGCCCTCAGCCCGAAGCCACAGGAGGCAGAGCCGAAGCCCCAGGCCACCCAGGAATCGACGGCGCCGAAAGAGACCAAGCGCAGGAAGTGATCGGGCATGGAGGGCGGCTGCCGCAGTGCTTCGCCGCCCTCCATGCGCTGCGAATTATCCCCAGGGGATAGCTCCACCAACGTCCACCGAGTTCCACGCGCGCTCCCGGAAATCGCGGCTCTCGGCCCGCACACTTCCGGCCACGCACCTTCCCCGCACTCGCCATTTCATCGGCGTGAAAGCGGTCGCTGCCGCATGCGGCTTGTTTGCTGCTGCCAGGGGCTGCGCTCGGCATCCTCGATCCCAGCAACTCCATGAACAACAGGAATCGGGATGGACGGATATGCGGCTGTTCTTGTGCGAGAAGCCCTCCCAGGGCAAAGACATTGGCCGGATTCTCGGCGCCACGCAGCGCGGTGAAGGCTGCCTCAACGGTTCCGGCGTCACGGTCACCTGGTGCATCGGCCATCTCGTGGAGGCGGCGCCGCCCGAGGCCTACGACGAGCAGCTCAAACGATGGTCCGTTGAGCAGTTGCCCATCATTCCCCAGCACTGGCGGGTCGAGGTCAAACCGAAGACCGCCACGCAATTCAAGGTCGTCAAGGCGCTCTTGGCGAAGGCGACTCACCTGGTTATCGCCACCGATGCCGACCGCGAGGGCGAATTGATCGCCCGCGAGATCGTGGAGCTTTGCGGCTACCGCGGCCCCATCGAACGCCTGTGGCTGTCGGCGCTCAACGATGCGTCCATTCGGGCGGCACTGGGCAAGCTGCGGCCTTCGGCCGAGACGCTTTCGATGTACCACTCGGCGCTGGCGCGCTCCCGTGCGGATTGGCTCGTGGGCATGAACCTGAGCCGGCTGTTCACGGTGCTGGGGCGACAGGCGGGTTACGACGGCGTGCTGTCGGTCGGCCGCGTACAGACCCCGACGCTCAAGCTCGTTGTGGACCGCGACCGCGAGATCGCGCGCTTCGTGTCCGTACCATACTGGGCCATCGCCGTGTCCCTGTTCGCAGGCGGTTCGACTTTCGCCGCGCAATGGGTTCCACCCGATGCGTGCACCGACGACGCAGGCCGCTGCCTGCGGCAGCCGGTCGCACAGCAGACCATGCAGCAGATCCGCGCTGCGGGCAGTGCCCACGTCGTGTCGGTGGAGACTGAGCGTGTCCGCGAAGGCCCGCCGCTGCCGTTCGACCTGGGCACCTTGCAGGAAGTGTGTTCCAAGCAGCTTGGGCTGGACGTGCAGGAAACCTTGGAGATTGCCCAAGCCCTGTACGAGACGCACAAGGCCACGACGTACCCCCGCTCGGACTCCGGCTACCTGCCCGAGAGCATGTTTGCCGAAGTGCCCACCGTTCTCGACAGCCTGCTCAAGACCGATCCCTCGCTGCGCTCGATCATGGGCCAGCTCGACCGCTCGCAGCGCTCGCGCGCCTGGAACGATGGCAAGGTCACGGCGCACCACGGCATCATCCCGACGCTCGAACCGGCGAAGCTCTCCGCCATGAGCGAGAAGGAACTGGCCGTGTACAGGCTCATCCGGTCGCATTACCTGGCGCAGTTCCTCCCTCACCACGAGTTCGACCGCACTGTGGCCAAGTTTTCGTGCGGGGGGCAGAACCTGGCGGCCACGGGCAAGCAGGTTGTCATCCCGGGTTGGCGCCAGGTGCTCGCCGAGCCGCAGGCCGAAGACGGTGATGGCGAGGGCGATACTGCGGTCCGCGCCCAGGTGCTGCCCGCGCTGCCGAAACTGTATGAGGGCCTGGCATGCCAGGTGGCCGACGTCGATCTCAAGGCACTCAAGACGCTGCCGCCCAAACCGTACACGCAAGGCGAGTTGGTCAAGTCCATGAAAGGCGTCGCCAAGCTGGTGTCCGATCCCCGCCTGAAGCAGAAGCTCAAGGATACGGTTGGCATCGGCACCGAAGCGACGCGGGCCAACATCATCGGCGGCCTGATCGCTCGCGGCTACCTCGTGAAGAAGGGGCGCGCCATCCGCGCCTCGGATGCGGCTTTCACTTTGATCGATGCCGTGCCTGCGGCGATTGCCGACCCTGGCACCACCGCCGTCTGGGAACAGGCGCTCGACATGATCGAGGCCGGACAGCTCACCCTGGACGTGTTCATCGGCAAGCAGGCCGCGTGGATTTCGCAGTTGATTGCGCAGTACGGCAGCGCCTCCCTGTCCATCAAGGTTCCCCAAGGGCCGGCATGCCCGCAGTGCGGCGCACCCACGCGCCAGCGCAGCGGCAAGAGCGGCCCGTTCTGGTCGTGCAGCCGCTACCCGGACTGCAAAGGCACGCTGCCAGTCGAATCCGGCAGCTCCAAGCGCGGCGCCTCGCGCCCGCGCCGTAGCGGCCGCAAAGGCTCCTGACCGCCCCCGTTCCCCGTGAGCCGTGCCCGCCTTCGGCGGCGTGGCCCCTGTCCCGCACTCCGCCGCATGCCCTGCGGGACGCCCAGCGCGCAACGCCTTCTTGATCCGTGTGCGCGTCCCGCCCAGCCGTCCCCGGCCGCGGGACCTGAAGGTAGCTTCTCTGCGAGCCGCACCACGCGCGTTCTGTTGATCTGCGTTTCTTCCGCCCTCTGCGAAGGGTCTCCCGGTGGCTTGCCAGGCTGCACGAGCCACCGGGAGACCCTTCGTGGTCAGCGGTAATCGGTGCCGGTGCCCGCCGGTGCAAAAACGGGCTCCCTTTGTGCGCGGATGTGCGCCAGACGATGCCGGCCCCAGCCACGACATGGGCCGGGTGTGATTGCTTGATGAGCAGACGGTTCTAGCGACGACCGGGCCTGCCAATCAGCCCACGGGTGGTTCCTCTTTTCTCCCGAGCCGAAGGCCGTTGGGCCTTCGGCGCCATTCTCCTGCCCATCAACGTCCCGGCCCGGCCATTGGCCTGGGCCACACGAACAGGAGAGACGACATGCACCCTCAACCTTGCGCACCGCTGCTGTACGGCAGACGGAGGTCGAGAACGGCATGCCCGCCTATCGCGCGGCCATCGCCAATGGTACGCTCGGCTGCAGCCGAGGCCGTAGCCCAAAGGCTGGACTACCTCTTTTGCAGAGGTAAACCTCGGGATGAACTGGGCGAAAACATGCCTTATGTGCCCGCCTTACGGCGAGCTGTTTCCGATGCTTCGCGCAGGATTTCCCGCCCCCCATTCGCTGCGATTGCGGCCACGATGACGCCCAGCACCAGATCCGGGATGTTCGACCCGAACCCCATCACCAGCACCCCGGACAGCACAATCGCACCATTGACGATGGAGTCGTTGCTGGTAAAGATCGCTGACGCCTTGAAGTTCACATCTTCCCCGCGATGGCGGCGCAGTAGTCTGAGGCACACTAGGTTCAAAGCCGCGTTCAGCGCGGCCATGGCCATCATGGCTGGGCCGACAGGCTCTTCCCCTCCAGCGAAGCGGCGTAGGACTTCCAACAGCAGCAGCGCGGCCAGGCCGATTAGCAAGAAACCCGACAAGCGGGCCGCGCCCACCTTGACCGTTGCCGCACGACCGACGGCATACAGGCTAACCGCATAGACCGACGCATCGGCGAGGTTGTCCAACCCGGCGCCCATCAGCGCCGTAGAGCCAGCCCAGATGCCAAGGGCAATGCCGGCGGCGGACTGCGTCAGGTTGATCAGCAACACAGTCAGAAGAATCTTTCGGTCCTTCGCATCGCTCGCATCTAGGCGGCCCAACTCGTCGTTTTCGTGATTTCTGTGGTTTTCAGCCATGCATTGTTCCTTCCAAATCGATGGATGCTGAAGCCTGTAGCGGCTGGAGAGTCAAGGCGCAGATGCAACGAACTTGCCACAGGGTCTTCCCGGACGCCCTTGACTCTACCGTAGCTAGAAGGTTTTCCAATCCAGTCAGAGCTTTAGGACAGAACAGATGAGCACCAATGCGCCCCCTTCATTGCGACTGTCATCCGGTATGGCTGCTATCCACTGATCCGTGGCGCCACTGCGGTTGTGCTCTTCGGCGAGCTCGCGACCGGCCGGCCGTCTTTTCCGACGGAGCTACTCACAGTGATCGTCGCGCTCGCTTGTGCCGCCTTGCTAGAGGGCGGGCGGCCTTTCCACTCCCCGTTGAGCCAGTAGCGGCGTTCCAAGCTGTGGTTGGCCGTCGGCGCATGGCTCGGCTTCTTGGTCGTGCATCTGGCCTTCCAGCACTCCAATCTGGGATACCGGGTCGGGCCGTTGGGATTGTTGATCGGGGTGGCTGAAGCCCATCGCTGGCATCACAAGCGTGAGCACGAAGACGCCCAAGTCAACTACGGCGATTTCTGGATGCCCGGGGGCCACTTGTTCAGCGCTTTCCGGTCGCAAAAGCACACGCTGGGCGCCAAAGAGTGACACTCAAGAAAGATGGACTTTCCAATGGACTACGGCCCGCAGCTTGTCTATCCCTTCCGGAGCCGGCCAGCAGCGGCAAACGCTTGCGCTGCTGGCTATACGATCTTGCCCACGTCGCATTCTTGCGCGAGTCGGGCCTTGCGGCTTCTTGCGAAGCGATCGCGAGTTGCGTGGCGTGCCCATGAGTCGGGCCGCGTCGTGGCGCACTGCTACCTTGGCCTGCACCTGCACCTGCGCAGCCACGCCGCGATGCTCGGTCTGGCCTGGAGAACCCGTAAGGTGGCGGAGATTGCGGCGCGCAGGTCGTCCGGCTCGCGCTGGCTCCTGTGGGCCACGCCCTCGGTCGCACGCCGTCTCAAAACGTCAGAATCGCGCGCTTTCGCATGATGGAGCGCGGCACGTGGCTCTCAGAACTGGACCCGATCACTTCCAGCACCGATGACACGCTCGAGCTTCAGGCGGGCTCGGCCAAGCTGTTGAGAATGCCGCACTCGCGCGAGGTTCGGGCGCTATCGCAGGAGCGTCGCAGATCCATTAACTCGCGCTCCAAGGCGCGCAATTCCTTCATCTTGGTCCGCACTTGCGCGATATGAGCGTCGACCAGCGCGTTCACCTCGCCGCAGCCCAACTCTGGCCGATCCCGTAAGTTCAGCAGTTGACGGATCTCATCCAGCGTCATGTCCTTCGCCCGGCAGCGGCGGATGAACAGCAAGCGCTGCAAATGGACTTCGTCATAGAGCCTGAAGTTGCCCTCGCTACGTGCAGGCTCGGGCAGCAAGCCTTCTGACTCGTAAAAGCGCACGGTCTGCACCAAGCAATCTGCCTTCTTGCCCAGTTCACCGATCCGCATCATGGTTGCTTCCTATAAAAAACTTGACTCTATATCTACTAGAGGTTTTCTAATGATGGCATCCGGGGAAAACCTTGTCAATGAAGAGCGATCTATGAACAAAGAACCTTCCAGCCCATGCGCCTGCTCCGGCGGCAATGGCCAACAGACGGCGTGCGCCAGTGAGCAGGCCAGCACTGAAACCACCGTTTTCCACGTGAGCAACATGGATTGCCGCAATGAGGAAGCACTGGTGCGGCGAACGCTGGAGGGCATGCCCGGTGTCGAGCGGCTCCTGTTCGATCTTCCGCAGCGTTTGTTGACCATTTCGCACCGCGAAGTCTCGGCCGATGCCTTGGAGCAAGCGCTGAATTCGGTGGGCATGAAGGCTCAGGCTGTCCGAGACGCCGCCGTGTCGACCACCTACCGCATCGAGAACATGGACTGCCCGAGCGAGGAGAAACTCATCCGCTCGCACCTCGGGGCAGTCGAGGGAATTCAGGACCTCGACTTCGACCTCGCTGAGCGCACCCTGTCGGTGAAACACCTCGCTCAGGCACGCGCGCAGATGGAGCAGGTCCTGGCCTCGATCGGCATGCGCGCCAAGGAGCAGACCTTCGGCCACACGGGGCCGATCGAAGCCGCGGCTGTGATCCCATCCTCGGCCCTGCAGCAGCAACCAACCGCTGCCGTTTCCGCGCCGCCGATCGGCGAGCGGGTGACGTACCGGATCGAGAACATGGATTGCCCGACGGAAGAAGCGCTGATCCGCGACCGGCTGGGCAAGCTGCCGGGTGTGACCGCGCTCGACTTCAATCTGATGCAGCGTGTGCTGGGAGTCCAGCACACGCTGGCGACCTCAGCGCCGATCGAGAAGGCGCTTGCTTCCATTGGAATGCAGGCTGCGCGGCAGGACATGCAGACAGCCACCACGGTACTTCGCATCGCGAAGATGGACTGTCCGACCGAGGAAAGTCTGATCCGCGGCAAGCTGCAAGGCATGCCGGGCGTGCAGGGAATGGATTTCAACCTGATGCAGCGCACGCTCACGGTTCGGCACACACCCGACGCGATCAAGCCGGCAGTCGAAGCCATCGAATCGCTGGGCATGGAAGCCGAGGTCCAGAGGACTGATGAGCCGCGCGATGCCCCGGTGGCCGCGCACAAGACCAATTGGTGGCCGATGGCGGTTTCGGGCGTTGCGGCGGTGGCCGCCGAAGGCGTGTACTGGGTCAACGACGGCAATCATTGGGCCGTGATCGTGCTGGCACTGGTTTCGATCTTCACCGGCGGCCTCAGCACCTACAAGAAGGGCTGGATCGCGCTGAAGAACCTCAACCTGAACATGAACGCCCTGATGGCCATCGCGGTCACCGGCGGCATGGCGATCGGCCACTGGCCGGAGGCCGCCATGGTCATGTTCCTGTTCGCGTTGGCGGAAGTGATCGAGGCGAAGTCGCTGGACCGCGCCCGCAACGCCATTCGGGGGCTGATGGACTTGGCGCCCGAGACCGCGACCGTGCGGCAGGCCGATGGCTCATGGACAGAGCTGCCGGCCAAGGAGGTCGCAAAGGGCGCGGTGGTCCGCGTGCGTCCTGGCGAGCGCATCGCACTGGACGGCCTGATCACCTCGGGTCGATCGGCCATCAACCAGGCGCCCATCACCGGCGAGAGCCTGCCCGTCGAGAAGGCCGAAGGTGACCAGGTCTTCGCCGGAACCATCAATGAGACCGGCTCTTTCGAATACAAGGTGACCGCAGGCGCCAGCGACTCGACGCTCGCGCGCATCATCCATGCCGTGGAGTCCGCGCAGGGCAGCCGTGCGCCCACGCAGCGCTTCGTCGACCAGTTCGCCCGCGTCTACACGCCGGCGGTGTTCGCGGTGTCCGTGCTGGTTGCCGTCGTGCCGCCGCTCGCCTTCGGCGGCGCATGGTTTGACTGGGTCTACAAGGCCCTGGTACTGCTGGTGATCGCCTGCCCCTGCGCTCTGGTCATCTCCACGCCGGTCACCATCGTCAGCGGCTTGGCCGCTGCCGCCCGACGCGGCATCCTGATCAAGGGTGGCGTCTACCTGGAGGGCGGGCGCAAGCTCAAGGCGTTGGCCCTGGACAAGACCGGCACACTCACACATGGCAAGCCCGAGCAGACCGACTTCGTGCCGCTGATCGGCGAGGCGCAGGAAGTTGCCGCCTGGGCCGCAAGCCTCGCGGCACGCTCGGACCATCCTGTGTCTCAGGCCATCGCCCGCAAGGCGAACCGTGACGGCATCGCGCTGCACGAGGTCGACGACTTCGCGGCGCTGCCTGGCCGCGGCGTGCGCGGCCGCGTCGCCGGGCGCATGTTGCACATGGGCAACCACAGGCTCGCCCAGGAGCTGGGCCTGAGCGAAGCGACGCTCCAGGCTCGGCTGGAGACCCTGGAGCGCCAAGGCAAGACAGCGATCCTGCTGATGGACGATGCGACCGTGCTCGGCATTTTTGCAGTGGCCGACACCGTGAAGGAAACCAGCCGTGAGGCGGTGGCCGACCTGCAGGCGCTGGGTGTGCGCACGCTGATGCTGACGGGGGACAACCAGCACACGGCCGCGGCCATCGCTGCCCAGGTCGGAATCTCTGAAGCCCGTGGTGACCAACTGCCCGAAGACAAGCTCAAGACCATCGAAAGCCTGGTCGGCGGCGAGGGCCAGGTGGGCATGGTGGGCGACGGCATCAACGATTCGCCCGCGCTCGCCCGTGCCGACATCGGCTTCGCCATGGGCGCGGCCGGCACCGACACCGCGATCGAAACAGCCGACGTCGCCCTGATGGACGACGACCTGCGCAAGATCCCCGCCTTCATCCGGCTGTCGCGTAGCACTGCGGCGATCCTCACGCAGAACATCGTTCTGGCCCTTGGCATCAAGGCGGTGTTCCTTGCGTTGACGTTCACAGGGCATGCCACCATGTGGATGGCTGTGTTCGCTGACATGGGGGCAAGTCTTTTGGTTGTCGTCAATGGGCTGCGCCTCCTGAAGTTCAAGGCGGCATGAACAATGGATGAACCATCTCTTCGCAAGACGCAGTGGTACTCACTCGCGATCGTTATATTCGCCGGCGATCAGGCAGCTAAGAGCTACATTGACGCGACAACTCCCTTGGGTTGGTCGCACGAGGTGGCGTCATTCTTCAACCTAGTTCACGCTCTCAATCCCGGCGCGGCGTTCAGCTTCCTTGCTGGCGCGGGCGGCTGGCAGCGGTGGTTTTTTCTGGCGATCGCGTTCGCAATATCGGCATGGCTCGCATGGCTGCTCTCCCGGCCGCTGCGCAAAACGGAAGGCCTTTCGTACAGCCTCATTCTGGGCGGCGCATTGGGCAACGCGTTCGACCGCGCCACGCGCGGGCACGTTATCGACTACATCGACTTTCACCTGCACGGCTGGCACTGGCCCGCCTTCAACATCGCTGACATGGCCATCGTGGGCGGGGCGATCGCGCTGGTGGCCCAGTCGTTCATGAGCGTGGAGAACCCGGCCGCCACAAAGGAGTCCCAGTGACATTGGGACGATCCGGAAATTCGCAATGCACACGGTGCAGGACACCAATCTGAAGAGAACGGCCCCCAGCATGAGCGGCCGCGGCTTGGCCCTCATGCTAGCGCCCACCGCCGCTTTTGCTGCAACGCCCTGTTGCGATGGCGGCGATTGCTGCAACGACGTCGCAATGCCTTGCTGTGAATAAACAGCACGCAAGCCAGTTGACCTGGCAATTATGAAAGTCCATCACGGCGATGCTGGCCTTTTTCGTTCCAATGAGCCGTCACGGAGAGGTGATGATGAAGCTATGCCGGGATCCTGCAAGCTTTAGGACGGTCTTCTTTACCGCATAGCGATATGCTGATGTCACCCGTTCGCCTCGCCTGGCAAGTACAAGTAGTTCGTCGCGGTTTTCTGGCCGTGTCCGCCCGCTTCGCTGGCCCTTTTGCCCCAAACAAGCGCAATCATGCCTGCGTTACCACCAAAGTTCGCCCCCGCCAGTTGCTGTTCCTAAAGGGCATCAAGCTCAACGCCATCGCCGACCGGCCAGCGTATTTCGCATCGCTGCGTGCCCGTCGGGGCCAGCCCATCGTCATCCTCGCAGAGCTGGGACCGGACGAGGCATTCGCCCTGTGGAAGCAGCATGTACTGGGCGACAGGCCTCGCTGACCCAGTTTCGCCTCATCCTCCTGACAGCCCCGCACTTATTGCGGGGCTTTCTTTTTTCCGCGTTCGCCAATCGGGGCTGTTGCAAATGCCGATTTCCGGCTGACGCGGCTCGCCTCGCGCATGAAGCTGCCCGCATGTGTCGCTGATTCGTCAGCACCATGCCAGCAGCCAGAGTTTCCAGGCTGCCGCGGATTCTTTCCGCGCTACCCGCCAGTCCGCCATCGCATCGAGTCTGCGGACGCGCGTCACCCGTGACGCCGATGCTTTTTTCTCAACCGCGTGCGGGAGCTGCCATCCCGTGAGGGACGAGGCCCCGCTTTTTCCAAGGAGCCCGTCCATGTCCCAGCAAGCCTCTTTCGGCCAGTTGGCCTTGATCCATTGCGGCAAGTTCCTGCCGCTCGAAATCCTGCATAGCGCCGCCGGCCACTACATCGGCACGCGCGATACAGAAGGTCCCGTTTCGCGGGAATCCTGCCAGTACTTCCGCAGCTATGCCGCGGCTCAACGTGCCCTCGAAAGAGGCGGCTGGTCCCAGCTCGCCACACCCTGATCCAACTGGAGGAACCACGTCATGAACCAGCTTTTGCCCCAGGAAGTCGTCGATCAGATCATGCGGGAAGAGCAGCATTTCGCCGCCGCGCCCCAAGCCTTCTTCGAGGTCTGGAAGCGCGGCGTCGAGATCGCAGGCCCGCAATGGTTTGGCGACGGCACGCGCGAAGGCCTGAACCAGGCAAAGAGCAAGTGGGATCTGCGTCCCGACATGCTGCGTGCCAACGACGCACTCGGCGTCCTGAGCAGCGGGGAACGCATGTTCCTGTCCGCCATGTTCAGCTTCTACAACGCGCGCGAGGGCGGTGCCATGCTCAAGCGCTGCCACTTCCAAGGACTGTCGGACTTCGATGGTCTCGATCTGCAACGTCGCCAGGTGATCGCCGACCTGCTGCTGAACTACAGCGGTTGGTGAGCCGGTCCCTGGCACACCTTCATCACTGCGTTCACGGGACCCCATGAGGGACATGCGCCTCGTTCGAGGCCATGTCCCTCGCGTTTTCTCCCCGCCCAGCGCCATCCGGCATCAGGCGGTTTCCCCTGCGGATGCCATCGTCCGCAAGGGCTGGCTCCGTTCATTCATCGAAAGGAGCCTTCATGGCCAACAACTACTACGAAGCCACCGGCGTTCTCGTGCTCGACCGTGTGACGCCCGTCATCCAGGCGCTGTTCGGCGCCTTCGCGCTGGACGAGAGCCACCCCGGCAACGGGCAGGCCTACATCGCCCAGATCGCCGAGACCACCAATCCGCAATGGCCGGACGTGCTCGATGGCCTGGAAGACCTGGCCACGCAACTCGGTATTCCGATGCCGGACGACGAAGGGCTGTCGATCCCGCCGCTGCTCGAACTGCTCGCCGTGCACTTCCGTGCCGATGAGGACGAAGAGCTGGGGAACTTGATCGACCGTCATTCGTTCGAGGACACCGCCGATCTCGACGCATTGTTTCTGATCGCCACCCGGTTCGATGACGGGCACCACCTGACCGCCATCCAGTTCGAGGGCTGCTGGTACTGCAGCAAGCCGCGGCTGTTCGAGTTCGGCGGCAACGGCTGCTACCTGAGCCGCGAGGTCCGCTTCATCAGCTCCTCCTCCCAGGCCCTCCAGCTCGGCGACCAATTGCGCAAGACCATTGTGGCCGCCGACATCGAAGAGGCTTCGGCCCTGATCGCGCTGGAGACCATCAATCTGCTGGCGGGCGTCAGCGACGAGCCATTCCGCATGAATTTGCGCCGGCGCGTCGCCGAGCGATTGGCCCAAACGCCAACGATCAGCGTCACCTGACGCTGTTTCCTTTCTTTCCACCCACCGGGGTCAATTCCCGGTGGCGGGGATTTGCTCCATCATTATTCTGTTGGAGAAATCCCATGTCCCAGAATCCCAATCCCTTTCTACGCGGCTACTGGAATCTGAAAATCGTCCGCACGCTGTCCATCAGCTACGAGGACGGAAGCCCGCATGTTTGGCGAAACATCCACCCGAGCCAGCAGCACCTCTGCGACGCGGCGCTGGTTTCTTCTCCTTGCATCATCACCAGCGACTTCGCGGTGGTCAGGACTGGCACCGAACCTGTCGGCGCCGCACTGATCGCCGAATGCGACGCGGCTGAAGGGGGCAGCGGCGAAGGCATGGTGGGTGCCGTGGTGTACGCGATCCACGGCGACGACTTCGACGGCCGCCCCGTCCACATTGGCGACACCTATTCGGCCGAGGCCGCACGGGAAGTCGTGCAGCGGTTGAGCTTCGAGACCGGCTACTACAGCCGGTGCTGGGAAATCAGCAGCGCGCACATCAGCCGCGAAACCGGCCAGTACCTGGCCAACCTGGCTGACCTCGCGACGCCGGAGGCCTTTTTGTTCATCGCGTTCCGGATTCCCTACAGCCCGGCGATCGGCGTCAAGCTGATCTCCACGCCCTGGACGGACCAGCACCTGCAGGACGTCGAGGGGATCGCCGCCGAGCAGCTTCGGCAGGAGCACCGCAGCAAGGGCATGCCGGACGAGCTGGCACAGATCCTTGAACTGGCCGGCCAGGCCGACGTGCGCATCCTCATCCTCGATGCCGACGCACCCGTGTTGCCGGGCCTATCGCTGGCCGGCGAATAGCTGCCACACACATCCCCGGCCTTCCTTGTCCTCACCGCATGCCGGCCCGGTCTCCCGCCAGAGAGCCGGGCCGGCGCACTTTCACAGGAGCGATCCCATGTTCCCCGACCTCATCACACCCGCATCCGACTTCGAGCACCAACTCGGAGCCTGCGTCAACGCCATGAGCCAGGAAGATGCCATCGGCCAGATCCTGGTATTCGAGCGCATGAGCGGCACGCTGCACATGCGCCATATCGCCAGCGCCGACCTGGTGGACACCGACGTGGACGACTACGAAATGGTCGTCTTCGACGGTGGCAACACAAGCGGCGACACGTGGAAACACGTGTTCTTTCCGCGTCAGCGCGAGCACTACTTCGTGTACCAAGCCTGATTCCTCCAGCCCCTTTCGAGGGGCTTTTTCTTGCCCGCAGCACAGGAAAACGGTTGTGGTGCGGTGCCGTTTCCTGCGGGCAGGCAGACCGCCCCAGGGCCATGCTTGCCCCATGTTCGTCGGCGTTGCCGGCACATGCCCAGGCAGTCGAGACCTTCGAGGCTGCAAGCGCGGGAAACCGTGCTGGTCGTTTCTTCCTACGGACCTACCGCGTCCATCCACGCCACCCACAAGGGACCTCTCCCTTGCGGGCGGGGAATCCCTTGTTTTTCCTCAAGGAGTTTCCCCATGGATCGTTCCCTCATCAAATCCATGATGCCTTCGCTGGTCGCAGGCCATGTGCCCCGCAACGTGCGGTCGTTCAAGTACCGCGTGTTCGATGATCAGCCGCTGTCCTCAACGCTGGGCTTCGCCATCGACCCCCAACCCTTCGACGGCAAGGTGGTCGCCGCGACCGACGATGCCATCGTCGTCAAGCTCAAGCCTTCCGAGTTCGCGGTGCTCGATCCCAGCCTGGTGACCACGGTTCCTGCCGAAGGCGCCAAGGTGCATGTCCAACCCTATGCCCGTCGTCGCTTCGACGGACTGCGCGCGGACACGCCGGAGGTCATCACCGAGGAGACTTCGGACGGCACGCCGTACACCATCACGAGGCACATCCTCGGCTCGGCGCCGGCCAAGCTGCCCATTCCCACGCCGCAGTGCATGGAGTTGGGCCAGCTCATCGAGCAGTTGGAGGAGATGCCGGCCCCCGATCGCTTCCGGCGCATCACCCACATGCTGGTGGATGCCGGTGCCCGCGACTTCACCTGGGTCGATCCCACGCCCTCCAAGATCATCGAGACCCCGCCGGCGATCAGCTTCACGGTCTCGACCGCGAAGTTCGAGGGCCGGGTGACGATCCTCTACGACCGCGGCGGAGACACCTACGTGGTGGAACTGCACCGTCAGAACGGTGAATCGGTCGAACTGGTCGATCGGCACGACGAGGTGTATTTCGACATGCTCGGCGAAGTGCTGGAGAGGCTCATCGACGACGGGCGCTGGCGCCAGATCGACGTGAGCATCCTCGACGCGAAAGCGGCCCGCAAGCGCCAGGCCGTCCCGGCATGACGCCCCGCAGCGAAACCGGGCGGTCCTGCGGCTGACCCGAGGCATCCGCCACGGCGTTCCAGCCGTTCCGGCCGCGTGCACTACAGGCCCTTCATCCCATCGGATGGAGGCCTTTCTCATTCTTCCACACAGGAGATTTCATCCATGTCACTGCGATTCAAAGGCGCTGACCTGCGCCCCGTGCTGACCGAAGCCATCGCCAATCAGGGGTCGTCTCAGAAAACGGAAAAAAATCGTACGCTAAGAGCCGAAGTGGGCCCTTTAGCAGCAATGCAAAGCTGCGATCAACGGGCAGGAAACATTGCCATGGTGCGCGTTGCACTCTCTCACTAGCGTCGACAGGGCCTCTTCCATCCGCGTGAGGTCCGCCATGCGTGCGCGCACATCGGCCAGCCGGTGAGCAGCCAGTTCGGCCGCCTCGCTGCAATGGGTGCCGTCCTCCAGTTTCAGGAGCTGGCCGACTTCATCCAGGCTGAATCCCAGGCGCTGGGCTGACTTCACGAACTTCACCCGCGCCACGTCCGCCTGCCCGTAGCGGCGGATGCGACCGTAGGGCCGCTCCGGCTGGGGTAGCAAGCCCTTGAGCTGATAGAAGCGGATCGTCTCCACGTTGACCCGGGCTGCCTTGGCGAAGGCCCCGATGGTCAGATTCTCTTGAGCGTTCTCCATGGCGCTTGACTCCGTAGTTGACTACGGAAGTAACGTTACAGCATCAAGCGAAGTCCCGGAAGGAGAACCTTATGTCGGAACCCAAGAACGGCTGCGGCGCACTGGCGACCGGCGGCGTCGCGGCCGTCCTCGCCTCGGCCTGCTGCCTCGGCCCCCTTGTCCTGGTCGCGCTCGGCTTCTCTGGCGCGTGGATCGGCAACCTGACCGTGCTGGAGCCGTATCGGCCGATCTTCATCGGCGCAGCGCTCATCGCGCTGTTCTTCGCCTGGCGCAGCATCTTCCGACCAGCCCATGCCTGCAAGCCCGGCGACGTTTGCGCCGTGCCCCAAGTGCGGACTGCCTACAAGGTGATCTTCTGGATCGTGGCCGCCCTGGTTCTGGTTGCCCTCGCGTTTCCCTACGTCCTGCCGCTGTTCTACTGAAAGGAGATCACCATGAAGAAACTCACCACCCTCACCACCCTCATCGCCCTGGCCGCCGCTCTAAGCGCGCCCGCCTGGGCTGCCACCAAGACCGTCACCCTGTCGGTGCCCGGCATGACCTGCGCCGCGTGCCCGATCACGGTCAAGACGGCTCTGTCCAAGGTCGCCGGCGTCGAGAAGGCCGAAGTCAGCTTCGAGAAGCGGGAGGCCGTCGTCACCTTCGACGAGGCCAAGACCAATGCCGACGCCTTGACCAAGGCCACCGCAAACGCGGGTTACCCGTCCAGCGTCAAGCAGTGAGGGCGTAATCATGGCCGAGGCGATCACCCTCCACATCGAAGGCATGACCTGCACGTCGTGCGCCGAGCACGTCCAGCAGGCTTTGACGAACGTGCCCGGCGTGCGCGCGGCCTCGGTGTCCTATCCGCAGCGGCAGGCCGAAATCGAGGCGGATGCAGGCGTGAGCGTGGCCCCGCTGGTTGCCGCAGTGGCCACGCTCGGCTATCGCGCACGGCTTACCGACACGCCGAACAAGCCTGCCGGCCTGCTAGACAAGGCGCTGGGCTGGCTCGGTGGCGAAACGAAGCATGTTGGCGGTGAACAAGCGCTGCACGTGGCTGTGATAGGCAGCGGCGGCGCGGCGATGGCGGCTGCCTTGAAGGCCGTGGAGCAAGGCGCCCGCGTCACGCTGATCGAGCGCGGCACCATCGGCGGCACCTGCGTCAATGTCGGCTGCGTGCCGTCCAAGATCATGATCCGCGCCGCGCACATCGTCCACCTGCGCCGCGAAAGCCCGTTCGATGCTGGCCTGCCGGCCGCAGCGCCCGCTGTACTGCGCGAGCGGCTGCTGGCCCAGCAACAAGGCCGCGTCGAGGAGCTGCGCCATGCCAAGTACGAAGGCATCCTGGCAAGCACTCCGGCCATCACCGTGCTGCGCGGCGAGGCCCGGTTCAGGGACACGCGCACGCTGACCGTGGCGACCGCTGACGGCGGCACGCACGAGGTGAACTTCGACCGCTGCCTGATTGCCACCGGCGCGAGCCCGGCGCTTCCGCCAATCCCGGGCCTTGCGGACACACCCCACTGGACCTCCACCGAGGCGCTGGAAAGCAGCTCGCTCCCCGAGCGGCTGGCCGTGATTGGTTCCTCCGTGGTGGCGGTCGAGTTGGCGCAAGCCTTCGCCCGGCTGGGCAGCCAGGTCACGATCCTGGCGCGCAGCACGCTGTTCTTCCGAGAAGACCCGGCCATCGGGGAAGCCGTAACAGACGCCTTCCGCGCCGAGGGCATCGAGGTGCTGGACCACACCCAGGCGAGCCACGTTGCCTATGCGGGCGGGGAATTCGTGCTCACCACCGGGCAGGGGGAAGTGCGCGCCGACAAGCTGCTGGTCGCCACCGGTCGCGCGCCGAACACGCGCAGCCTGAACCTTGAAGCGGCAGGCGTCGAAGTCAATGCGCAGGGAGCCATCGTCATCGACCGCGCCATGCGCACGAGCGCACCGCACATCTTTGCTGCCGGCGACTGCACCGACCAGCCGCAGTTCGTCTATGTGGCGGCGGCGGCCGGCACGCGCGCCGCGATCAACATGACCGGCGGCGACGCGGCGCTGGACCTGACGGCGATGCCGGCGGTGGTGTTCACCGATCCGCAGGTGGCGACCGTGGGCTACAGCGAGGCGGAAGCGCACCACGACGGCATCGAGACCGACAGCCGGCTGCTGACGCTCGACAACGTGCCGAGGGCGCTCGCCAACTTCGACACGCGCGGCTTCATCAAGCTGGTGGCGGAAGCTGGCTCAGGGCGGCTGATCGGCGTACAGGCGGTCGCGCCGGAAGCGGGCGAACTGATCCAGACGGCCGCGCTGGCGATCCGCCACCGGATGACCGTGCAGGAGCTGGCCGACCAGTTGTTCCCCTACCTGACCATGGTCGAGGGACTGAAGCTCGCGGCGCAGACCTTCAACAAGGACGTGAAGCAACTGTCCTGTTGCGCCGGATGAGGAAAAGGGAGGTGTTCGATGAACGCCTACAGCCGCGCCAACCGCCGCATCTACGCGGCCTTGTCCGATCCCCTGTCGGCCACCCACCGGCACCGCCTCGACGATCTGCTCAAGCGCCACGACAACGGCAAGACGACCTGGCTGGCCTGGCTGCGCCAGTCGCCCGTCAAGCCGAACTCGCGCCACATACTCGAACACATCGAGCGCCTCAAAGCCTGGCAGGCGCTCGACCTGCCTTCCGGCATCGAGCGGTCGGTGCACCAGAACCGCCTGCTCAAGATCGCCCGCGAAGGCGGCCAGATGACGCCCGCCGATCTGGCCAAGTTCGAGGCACAGCGCCGCTACGCGACCCTGGTGCGCTCGCCATCGAGGGCATGGCCACCGTCACCGACGAAATCATCGACCTGCACGCGTCCGGCAAGGCGATCAACGCCAAGGTGCGGCTATCTGGAACGGGCCTCAAACGCCTTACGCGGTCACGGCCAGACTGTCGATGACGCCCTGTTGCAGTACAGCAGCGCCAAGATCGGCGCGGGCAAGTTCAGGCCGCTACGACCGCTGCAACCGGCTTAGCGTACGATTTTTTCCGTTTTCTGAGACGTCCCCAATCAGTGCCGCATTGTCCTGGTCAAGGATCAGGGCGTGTACTTCCTCGCCGAGCGTGGGGAGCGTCGCCCGGATGGGCGCCAGGCACTGCTCGCCTACGCCGTCGGATGCAACCCGGACACCGACCCGTTCGATGACTGGTGGCACCTCGCCGGCCGCGAGCTGGGCGGCGATGACTTCGCGGAGTATTTCGACCCGAAGGACGGCCTGTTCACGCGCCTCCAGCACTCGGCGGACGATCTCGTGCTTTCCGCCACCGCCACGCACCTGTCCTTAGCAGTGGTGCCTCCCGCCTGACGCGGCAACCGCCTCGCAGCCCCCGCATCGGGGGCCTTCTTTTGTTCGCACCGCCGCCATCGCCGCGCGTGCGCGTTTGTCTCCAGCCGCCGAGGCACGCCCCGCCGGCCACAACGCCGGCATGCCACCGGAGACAACCGCATGAACACGCCATCGACCTCGCCGAGGCTGCACCTCCTACCGGTGTCGCTGCGCACGGCCAATGCATTCGTTCTGTCGCACCATCGCCACCACCGCCCGGTCCAGGGCGCGAAGTTCGCCCTGGCCGTCACGCTGAGCGACAGCGACCTGATCCACGGCGTGGCCATTGTCGGCCGCCCGGTCGCGCGGCACCTGGACGCTGGAAGTCACGCGGCTGTGCACCGACGGCACACCCAGCGCCTGCAGCAAGCTCTACGGCGCGGCCTGGCAGGCGGCAAGGGCGCTGGGCTACATACGCCTGCTCACCTACACCATGCCCGACGAAGGTGGCGCCAGCCTGCGCGCCGCCGGCTGGCGGCTGATCGGCGCGCGCGGTGGCGGCGCCTGGAGCCGTCCCGGCCGTCCGCGCGCCGATACCCCCGAGCACCTGCGCGGCGCCAAGTGCCTGTGACAGGCGCCGGGTGGCGCGGACAAAGGGAAGCGCCCGGGTGCCGATTGATTGCTGCCGCGCGCGCGAGGCCCCGCCATGCTGGCCCCATGCCTGCTGACGTCGTCAGCGACATGCCAGGCAACCATCGGTCTTCGAGGTTGCGGCGCAGTTCCCACTGCGTGACCGAGCCAGCTCGCACCGCATCCTTCCGCGAGCGGCCACCAGCCTCTGGTGGCGGATGCTTTCGCCTTATCAACCCACCGCGGGGTCACGCACCTTCCCCGCATGCGTGGGCCGGTGTGTCTCCGCTTCATCCCAATGGAGATTCACCATGAACACCACGTCCAACGAGAAATCGTATTTCGACCTCCACACCTCGGGCATCGGCTACATCCAGCGTGTCCGTGAAGTGCCCGTCCGGGGCGGCCGCCGTGCGCAGCCTTTCCTGGCATGCACCATCGCCGCGCTGGTCGGCCCCGCCCGGGACCCCAGCTACCGCTACTTCGACGTCAAGGTCTCGGGTGCCGAGGCCAAGAAGCTCGTTCAGCGCTACATCGGCGTTGACGATCCCAAGCAGCGCCCGCTGGTGCGCTTTCGCCTCGGTGACCTGTGGGGCGATGTGTACATCCGCGACAAGGGTGAGCAGAAGGGTCAGGCCGCCGCGTCCCTCAAGGCGCGACTGCTCAAGGCCGAACTGATCGACCGGGCCGAACTGGCTTCGATCGAGCAGCACGAGTTGATCACCCGCGGCATCGGCTATCTCAATCGTGTGAAGGACGTCACCCCAAAAGCTGGCGACTCGTTCCTCTCTTGCACCGTCGCGGCACTGGCCGGGCCTGTCGATGAACCGGAGTATCGGTACTTCGACACCATCGTCGCCACCCCGGAAGCCGAGCACCTGGTTCGCCGGTGCGTTCAGGCCGTCGAGGGTGACCGCAAGGTGCTGATCGCCTTCCGTCTGAACGACATGAAGATCGATCCGTACATCCGCACCAAGGGTGAGCACGCCGGGGAACCGGCCGCCAGCCTGGAATCGACGCTGGTCCACATCGGTCTCATCAAGATCGACGGCACCCAGGTCTATCCGACGAGCCAGGCGCAAGCCGAGGCGCCGCCGGCCGAAGACGCATCCGCGTCCGAAGCCGACGATGCCATCGACACGGCCACCGAGCCCGCCGAGCGCGAGCCCGAGGCGCAAGTCCAGGAGCAGGAGCCGGCATTGGCTGCTTCGTTCTGATCCGGCACGGCCTCTCACGGGGCCTTGTCGCTTTTCCTCCCCACGTACGCCGCGTCCCCAGGACGCGTGCTTGCGCATTTCATCCCCCGAGTTCCGCGTGGTCTCACGGCCACGCGGTTGTCGAATTTCTCAAAGGAGATCAGCCATGTCTCTGGTATCCCGCTTTGCTCCGCAATCCCCGATCCTGCGCTCTGATCGCCCACTCTCGGACGACCGCATTCGTGCCGTCGTTCCGTCGATCTTCGCCGACGCTCCACATGGGAGCCGGTCCGATCGGTATGCCTACATACCGACCTCGACCGTGCTGACCAAGCTGCGCCAGGAGGGCTTCGAGCCCTTCATGGTGTGTCAGACGCGCGTGCGCAACGAAGACCGGCGCGAGTACACGAAGCACCTCATCCGACTTCGCCATGCAAGCCAGATCAACGGCGACGAGGCGAACGAGATCATCCTGCTCAACAGCCATGACGGCACGAGCAGCTATCAGATGCTCGCCGGCATGTTCCGGTTCGTCTGCCACAACGGCCTGGTTTGCGGTGACACCACCGCAGACATCCGCGTTCCCCACAAGGGCGACGTGGCCAGCCAGGTGATCGAAGGTGCCTACGGAGTCCTCGAAGGTTTCGAGCGCGTGCAGAACGCGCGCGATGCGATGCGCACCATCACCCTCGATGAGGGCGAAGCGGAGGTCTTTGCGAACTCTGCGCTCGCACTCAAGTACGACGATCCGGCCAAGTCCACGCCTGTCACCGAGAGCCAACTGCTGGCCCCTCGGCGATGGGACGACCGCAAGAACGACCTGTGGGCCGTCTTCAACCGCGTCCAGGAGAACCTAGTCAAAGGGGGCCTGAACGGACGCACGGCCAACGGCCGCAATCAGCGCACCCGTCCGGTGCAAGGCATCGACCAGAACCTGCGCCTGAACCGGGCGTTGTGGCTGCTGGCCGAAGGCATGCGCCAGCTCAAGGCGTGATGCCACGCGGACCTCGCCCACCTCGGGCGAGGCCATTTCCTCTCATCCACCGGGTGCCGTCGGCGGCCCGTCATTCATCATCAGGAGAACCATCATGGCAACCCCATCGGCTTCCGAGAAATCTGTTGCGCCCATCGTCGTCCCCGGCCAGCTCACGCTGCGTACCATCCGCGGCAAGAACGGCCCGTTCACGGTTGGCCGCCTCGCGACGCACCTCGGTACTTTCGAGGTCAAAGACCCGGAGCTGGAGCAGTACCCCGAAGGCAAGTACGACGGGGAATTCATCATCAGGTACATCTTCCCGAAGTCCTATCCGGTCGGCGGCGGCATGCGGTTCGAGATCCGTGCCAGCCTCGACGGCATGACGCTCAACGGCATCGACAAACTCAGCCGCGACGAAGCCCGCAGCTTCGCCACCCAGGACGTCGATCCGCTCGATGAAGAGCAAGGGGCGCAGCCTGCGGCAACGCCGGCCAAGCCCACCAAAGCGTCCAGGCCCGCCAAGCCCGCACCCGTGCAGGCGTCCGCGGACCCGCTGGTCGATACCACGCCCTTCGGCGTGGATGCGCCACCGCCTGCTACGGCCGCTGCCCCCGGCAGCACCGAAGACGGTGACGCCGCGCTCTTCGGCCTGCTGTGGCCGCTGGGCGAGTCCGTGAAACTGGATTCGACCATCGACCGCCGCACCCTGCGCGCGCAGATCGCCCGCCTGGGCGAGCTGGGCTACGCGCTGGACTTCAAGACGCAGGAGTGGAGCCGCCAGGCCGAACCAAAACCTGCGTGATCGCAGACGCCGCATGCGCGGTGTTCTTCATCCACCCGCCGGGGTTCCTTTCCCATGCGGGGGAGGCCCTGGCCATTTTCTGGAGGTCTCCATCATGTCCACCATCGCTTGCGATACCCCGCGTTCAACGCTGGATGAACCCGCGTGGCGGGACCTTTGCAAAGCGGCCGCCGCACACGCCCAGCGCGGTTGCGGCTTGTCCTACGACCACTACGTGACGCTCTTCAGTTCGGCGATCGACGCACAGGCCAATCGTTTGCCGGATGAGCAACGTGCTCAGGCTCTCGAAATCGCGGCCCAGGAATGGGACTACGCAACACCTGCCGAACGGCAGGAAACCCAGGACTGGAATGCGGAGCATGGCTATTGCTCGCACGGGATCGAGTTCGGCTACTGCCCGGCCGGTTGTGATCGAGACGATGACGACTGGGATTGAGGGCGACGCATAGGTTCCTTCGCCGCAGATGCGGCATTCCATCACCCGCTGGGGGTTCTTCCCCACGGGGAGGCCTTCAGCTCAACTTTTCGAGGAGGCCTCTCATGGGCTGGTATTTCTCAAACCAATCGCGGTCCGAACTGATCGCGGAACTGATCGCACCGCAAGAGACCGAGCGCGCCAGCGTCAAGGTCATCGCTCACACCCTGCGCGGCAACGTGCTGTGGTCCGTCGCCGAAGTGACCGCCAAGGTCGAAGGCGTGCATCGTGATCTCGCACCGGGCCAGTCCCTGCGCTACATCCGCTGCGATCTGCTTGAACGAAGCGGCGGCCAGTGGGGCTACAAGTCCTTGGACGAGTCCATGCACCCGTACTACTACACGTGCCCGCTGTCCTATCTGGACCTCGCACCGGAGCAGTCCGCCGACTGGCGTGCAGGCGTTCGCGCCTACCACGCCCGGCGGCGCACACCCACGGCATCCGCGGCATCCGCCGCGGCGTCGATGGCCTGAGCCAGGAGGAACCGACATGGACCCGATCCTGGCAACGCTTCCGCCCTCGTTGCTGGCACTCGTTGAAGGGAGTTTGTCCAACGACGAAGTGTCCTCCGACGAGGAAATGCTGGCGTACTTCATCGACAACGGCCTCACCGAGGACCAGGCACGGCAGGCACTGACCTACCGCGACCAGTACCTCAACAACATCTACCTGGAAGGCTTCACGCCGATCACTTCGGCGGACGAGCCGCTTCACTTCAACCCGCACACCCGGCAGTTCGAGCCGGACTGAGCGGTTTTCTTCCACCCCCTGGGGCAGTACTTGCCCCAGCGGGCGGTGCTGTTCCCGTTCATCCGAGGACACCACCATGCCCGCAAACACTTCTTCCACGCTGTACCGCATCGACGAATGCCCGGACGTGATGGCCGACGCCTGCGTCGGCGATGACCAGGGCAACCTGATCTTCCTGTCCATCTGGGCGCGGGACACCGCCGTCCAGCAGTTCCTCGCTCGCCTGACCCTCGGGCGCGACGAGCAGGGACTGGACCAGTTCCACGTCATCACCGACCAGGGCGGCAGCGTCCCGGTATTCATCGGCAACGTCGATCGCCTGGAAAAGCGCATCACGCGCGCGTACCGGCGGACGCTGTTCGGCTCGCTGTCCAACGTGTGGCTGTTCGACCGGCGCTGCGTCAAGCCCGACAAGGCCAACGCCAGCGCATTGGCACTGCTGCCACGCGACAGCGCCCACAGGCTTGACCGCCTGTGGATGCTGGTGCGGGACACCTGCCCGTTGCCGCTGCTCGATCACTGGCGCGAGACCGTGCTGGAACTGCTGCAAACCCGCGAGATGCTGGCCCGCCTTCCGTTCGCCCTCGGGCCGCTGGAAGGCCATCGGCTCGCCATCGACGTGCCGGCGCTGACCCTGGCGCTCGGCTCCCTGATCCGCAGCGACGCGCTCACCGCCTATCCGTATCCGGCCAAGATTTGGACGCCGGAAGCGGTAGCGGCTTGACCCACCCTCGGAGGCACGCCTTGGCGTACTTCCGTGTTTCATCCCCGCCAACCAGGAGACTTCCATGGCCCTCATGTTCCCGCGGCTCGCCCGCAATTTCGTCAAGAACGGATATTTCCCGACCGACGAACCCACGCTCGAAAGAGCGCTCAACGCACTGATGCCCAGCGACGGGCCGATGTGCATCCTCGATCCCTGCGCCGGCGAAGGCGTGGCGATCGCCGAAGCCGCCCATGCCCTCGGGCGCGAGCAGGCAAAGGCGTTCGCCGTCGAGTTCGACGCGGAGCGGGCGCGCCATGCCCGCGGCCTGGTCGATCACTGCCTGCACGCGGACCTGATGGACACGATGGTCTCCAAGCAGTCCTTCGGGCTGCTCTGGCTCAACCCGCCGTATGGGGACCTGTCCAAGGACGTCAACGGCAACATCGGCTATCAGGGCCAGGGCCGTGCCCGCCTTGAAAAGCTGTTCTACCAGCGCACGCTCTCGCTGCTGCAATACGGCGGCGTGCTGGTTTTCATCGTCCCCGGCTACGTGCTCGACGCGGAGTTGGTCGGCTGGCTGACGCGCCACTACACGGACCTGCGCATCTACCGAGCGGTGGAGACGCAGTTCAAGCAGGTGGTGATCTTCGGACGCCGGGTGCGCCAGCGCGAGCAGGTGCCCGATGGCGTCAAGGCCGTGCGCAATCTGCTGTTGCAGGTAGGGCAAGGCGAAGTCGAAGCCGAGGAACTGCCGAGCGAGTGGCCGTTCCTGCCGTACATCGTCCCCGCCAGCCCGGCCGAGCCAGAGCATTTCTTCCGCGTGACGATGGAGCCCGAGCAGTTCGCCGATGAGGTTGGCAGGCTGCAAGGCTTGTGGCCATCGCAGGACACGCACCTGGGGGCTGCGCAGCAATCGCTGCGTCCACCGGCGCGGGCCTTGTCCCGCTGGCATCTCGCCCTGGCTCTGGCCGCGGGTGCGATCTCGGGGGTTGTGCGCTCCAAGACCGGGCGCGTGCTCGTCGTCAAAGGTGACACCCACAAGGACAAGACGCTCCAGCGGGAGTTCACCGAACGCGAAGACGGCTCCATCGCCGAGACCCGCATCCTCACCGACAAGTTCGTTCCCGTCATCCGCGCGTGGGACATGACACCTGGCTCCGCGACACGGGGCGAGGTGTTGACCATTCGCTGATCCACCGGACGCGCTGCCGTCCTGCTGTACCAACTCGAAGGAGAAACACCATGATCCCCAATCCGTTCAAGCGGCCTGCGCCGCACAAGCAACCGTTGTTCGCACCGAGTACGTTGAAGTTGAGCGAGAAGGTGCATTGGCTGGCCCGGCGAGGCCTGATCGACCCCTTGGCCTATGTCCAGCGCCATGTGCGCGGGGACTGGGGCGAGATCGATGAGGCCACACGCCAAGCCAACGACGTGGCGATCCAACAGGACAACCTAATGATCTCGCAGTTCAGGATCACGCCGGACCTGGCGCTGATCGTCAAGACCAGCGAGGACCACCAGACCACGGTGGTCCAGCTTCCCGAAGAGCGGGACCTGATCTGAGGCCCCACATCGTCATCCTCATCCACCTGACGGAGCCACTTCACTCCGGCAGGGGTGTCGTGGCTCAATGACTCATCAAGGAGGAGCCCATGGCATCGCATCGCATCGAAACCTACTGCCAGCGGCTGGCGTTCCCCATCGGGGCGCTCATCTTCAGCAGAGGTGTAGACCGCCTGGTCCGCGCGGGTCGCCTGGACCCGATCCCGTACTTCAGGCGCCACACCCGTGGCGACTGGGGCGACGTCAACATCCAGCAATGGCAGACGAACAGCAGCGCGCTTCAATCGGGCGCGTCGCTGGAATCGCACTACGTGATCCATCCGGGGCTCGCCATTCGCATCGTCACCGATTCGCAGCGCTGCGCAACCGTCATCGTGCTTCCGTCCGAAGACTGAGCACGGTTCACCTGCGGGCCGCCCAGGCCAGCACCTTCAACCACCCTCAGCCACGCGTCGATTCTCTTCCCACCACGGGGCATGCCATTGCCCCGCTGGGGGTGGTGCATGCCCCATTTTTCTTTGGAGCATCACCATGTCCCTCGATCTCGAAACCACTGCCGCTGAATCCGCGCCCGTACAGGGCGAACTGCTCGACGCGGAATCTTCCCCTCTGACCCTGAGCCTTCAGGATTTTGTCGGCGAGTTCGGCGACGAACTACTCGACGCCCTCAACAGCGCTAATCCGCCGGTCTATACCGGCCAACCGCAGGCGCACCGGCAACTGGTGGTCGCCAGCCTCAAGCGCAAGCTGTTCCCAGCCCAGGCCGAAGTCGTCCACGCCGCCGCCGAGCTGCTGATCGACCGTGGCGAACGTGCTGCGATCGTCAATGGCGAGATGGGCTGCGGCAAGACGACCGTCGGCATTGCCACGGCCGCCGTGCTCAACGCCGAAGGCTATCGCCGCACTCTGGTGCTGTCGCCGCCCCACCTGGTTTACAAGTGGCGGCGCGAGATCCAGGAGACGGTGGCCGGTGCCAAGGTGTGGGTACTCAACGGGCCGGATACGCTCGTCAAGCTCATCAAGCTGCGCGAGCAGTTGGGCGTGCAGCCCACGGGCCAGGAGTTCTTCGTCCTGGGGCGCGTCAGGATGCGGATGGGCTTTCACTGGAAGCCTGTCTTCACCACGCGGCGCACCCGCCACGGCGACGTGGCGGCCTGCCCGGACTGCGGCACGGTCATCACCGACCTCGACGGCGAGCCGGTCAACCCGATCGCGCTCCAAGCCGAGGAGTGCCGCAGGAAGTGCGGCCACTGCGCCGCGCCCCTGTGGACACTGATCCGCCCGCGCAGTCTGTCCGGCAGCGACCAGTCCTCGGCCGTGCTCAAAGCCTTAAAGCGCATACCGACCATCGGAGAGGTCACCGCGCAGAAGCTGATGCAAAAGTTCGGTGACGGGTTCCTGGCGTCGATGCTCGGCGACAACATCCATGAGTTCATCAACCTCATGGATGGCAACGGCGAGCTGGTGTTTTCCGACCGTCAGGCCACGCGCATGGAACGTGCGATGGCCAACATGGAGTTCGGCTTTGGCGAGGGCGGCTATCAGCCGTCCGAGTTCATCAAACGCTACCTGCCGCAAGGCACGTTCGACCTGCTCATCGCCGATGAGGCACATGAGTACAAGAACGGGGGCAGTGCCCAGGGCCAGGCCATGGGCGTGCTGGCGGCGAAGGCTCGCAAGACCTTGCTGCTGACCGGCACGTTGATGGGCGGCTACGGGGACGACCTGTTCCACCTGCTGTTCCGAGCCCTTCCGGGGCGGATGATCGAAGACGGCTACCGCCCGACCACGAGCGGCAGCATGACCTCGGCTGCGATGGCGTTCATGCGCGATCACGGGGTGTTGAAGGACATCTACTCCGAGAGCACCGGCACGGCGCACAAGACGGCCAAGGGCACCAAGGTATCGGTGCGCACGGTCAAGGCCCCGGGGTTTGGCCCCAAGGGCGTGCTGCGCTGCATCCTGCCGTTCACGATCTTTCTCAAGCTCAAGGACATCGGTGGCAACGTCCTGCCGCCGTATGACGAGGAGTTCCGTGAAGTCGCGATGGACACGGCGCAAGCCGCGGCCTACCGCGATCTGGCGGGTCGGCTGACCGCGGAGCTGAAACAGGCTCTGGCGCGACGCGATACGACCTTGCTGGGTGTGGTCCTCAACGTGCTGCTGGCCTGGCCGGATTGCTGCTTCCGGTCGGAGACCGTGGTGCATCCGCGCACGCGCAACACCTTGGCGTTTGTCCCGGCTCAGTTCAACGAGTTCGAGATCAGCCCCAAGGAGCGTGAGCTGATCGACATCTGCAAAGCGGAGAAGGCGCAGGGCCGCAAGGTTCTGGCCTACACGGTCTATACCGGCACGCGGGACACCACGTCGCGCCTGAAGGTGCTGCTGGAGCAAGAAGGCTTCAAGGTGGCGGTGCTGCGCGCAAGCGTGGATGCCAGCCGCCGCGAAGACTGGATCGCTGAGCAACTGGATCGTGGCATCGACGTGCTCATCACCAATCCCGAGCTGGTCAAGACGGGATTGGACTTGCTGGAGTTTCCGACGATCGTGTTCATGCAGTCGGGCTACAACGTGTACTCGCTCCAGCAGGCGGCACGCCGCTCCTGGCGCATCGGGCAGAAGTTGCCGGTGCGCGTGATCTACCTCGGCTACGCCGGTTCTTCGCAGATGACCTGCCTGGAACTGATGGCCAAGAAGATCATGGTCTCGCAGTCCACCTCGGGCGACGTGCCCGAATCGGGGCTGGATGTCCTGAACCAGGATGGTGATTCCGTCGAGGTCGCACTGGCCCGGCAACTGGTCGCCGCCTGAACTTCACGCAATGCCGACGACCGAGAGGTCGTCGGCTCTTTTTTCAGCGCCTCGCAGCGTCAAATTGCACCTTGCCGTACACGCCTGGACAGTGATTCAGCGCTTTCCTTGCGCTCGCTGTAACGATCCACCAGATACGGCGCCACGTCGCGCGTGAGCAGCGTGAACTTCATCAGTTCTTCCATCACGTCCACCACGCGGTCGTAGTAGGCCGAGGGCTTCATGCGTCCGGCCTCGTCGAACTCCTGGTACGCCTTGGCGACCGAGGACTGGTTCGGGATGGTCAGCATCCGCATCCAGCGGCCCAGCACGCGCATCTGGTTGACGGCGTTGAACGACTGCGAGCCGCCCGATACCTGCATCACCGCCAGCGTCTTGCCCTGGGTCGGGCGCACCGCGCCGACCGACAGCGGAATCCAGTCGATTTGGGTCTTCATCAGGCCGGTCATCGCGCCGTGGCGCTCCGGCGAACTCCACACCATGCCCTCGGCCCATTGCACCAGTTCGTGCAGTTCCTTGACCTTCGGGTGATCGGCCGGCGCATCGTCCACCAGAGGCAGCCCGGACGGATTGAACAATCGGGTCTCGCCGCCCAGCGCCCGCAAGATGCGTGCGGCTTCTTCGGCTGCGAGGCGGCTGAACGAGCGTTCGCGCAGCGAACCATAGAGCAGCAGGAAGCGCGGCGCGTGCGTGGCCCGTGCCGGCGCGAACAGATGTTCGGTGTCCGGTTGCTGGAACAGCGCCGTGTCGATGTTCGGCAGGTCGAGACGAGATTCAGACACGGCGGCCGTCCTGATCGACCACCGGCTCGCCGTCTTCCTTGTTGAACGCGCCGCGCTGCGGCTGCGGCAGCAGGTCGAGCACGGCTTCCGAAGGCCGGCACAGGCGCGTGCCTAGCGGCGTGACCACGATAGGCCGGTTGATGAGGATGGGATGCTGGAGCATGAAGCCGATCAGGTCGTCGTCGCTCCACTTCGGGTTGCCCAGGTCGAGGTCGGCATAGGGCGTGCCTTTCTCGCGCAGCACGTCTCGCACCGGCACGCCCATCGCCGCGATCAGCGCCTGGAGCGTGTCGCGGTCGGGCGGCGTTTTCAGGTACTCGATGATGGTCGGTTCCTCGCCGCTGTTGCGGATCAGGCCCAGCACGTTGCGCGAGGTGCCGCAGGCTGGGTTGTGGTAGATCGTGATGGTGCTCATGGATGCCTCTTGGAGGTTACGAAGTGGTCGCGCGGCGTTCGTACCAGCCGCGTGAGCGATTGACCACGCGCACCACCAGCAGCATGACCGGCACCTCGATGAGCACGCCGACCACTGTTGCGAGTGCTGCGCCGGAATGGAAGCCGAACAGGCTGATGGCGGCGGCCACGGCCAGCTCGAAGAAGTTGCTGGCACCAATCAACGCGGATGGCCCAGCGACGCAGTGCTTTTCGCCCACCTGGCGGTTGAGCCAGTACGCCAGACCGGAATTGAAGAACACCTGGATCAGGATCGGCACCGCCAGCATGGCGATCACCAGCGGCTGCCGGATGATGGCCTCGCCCTGGAAGGCGAACAGCAGCACCAGCGTCAGCAACAGCGCGGCGATGGACAATGGGCCGATGCGTTCCAGTGCCCTGTCGAACACGGCCTGCCCCTTGCGCAGCAGCGCCCGGCGCCAGAGCTGGGCCAGGATGACCGGAATGACGATGTACAAACCCACCGACACCAGCAAGGTGTCCCACGGCACCGTGATCGACGACAGGCCCAGCAGCAGGCCGACGATGGGTGCGAAGGCGAACACCATGATGGTGTCGTTCAAGGCCACTTGCGACAGCGTAAATACCGGATCACCGCCAGTCAGCCGACTCCAAACGAAAACCATTGCGGTACACGGTGCAGCAGCCAGCAGGATCAGGCCGGCGATATAGCTGTCGAGCTGATCGGCGGGCAGCCAGTCGGCAAAGACGTGGCGGATGAAGATCCACGCCAGCAACGCCATTGAGAACGGCTTGACGGCCCAATTGATGAACAGCGTGACCCCCATGCCCCGCCAATGCTGGCGCACCTGGCCAAGCGCGGCGAAGTCCACCTTCAGCAGCATGGGGATGATCATTACCCAGATCAGCAGGCCGACCGGCAGGTTGACCTTGGCAATCTCCATGCGGCCGATGGCCTGGAATGCGGCGGGCGCGAACTGGCCCAGAGCGATCCCCGCGATGATGCACACCGCCACCCATAGCGTCAGGTAACGCTCAAAGCCGCTCATGGCGGAGTTTGCTGGCGCGGGGCCGGCAGTATCGGTTGCGCTCATCGGGCGGGCCTCACTGGCGGCCGATGTCGCGCAGTTCACGCTGCAACGACATGGCATCGAGACTCTTGATCGGAAGCGACAGGAACAACTCGATACGTCGGCGCAGCGTCATGGCGGTATCGAAGAACGCCTTGCTTTGTCGTTCCAGGGTGCCTTCCACGGCTGCCGGGTCAGGCACGCCCCAATGCGCCGACACCGGCTTGCCCGGCCACAGCGGACACGCCTCGCCGGCTGCGTTGTCGCAGACGGTGAAGATGAAATCGAACACCGGCGCATCGGGCTTCACGAACTCGTCCCAGCTCTTGCTGCGGTAGCCCGTTGTCGGAAGGTGCAGCCGCTCCAGCGTGGCGAGTGCCAGCGGGTGAACTTCGCCTTTCGGATGGCTACCTGCCGACCAGGCGTGAAACCGCCCTTGGCCCATGTCGTTGAGGATGCCTTCGGCGAGGATGGAGCGGGCCGAATTGCCCGTACAGATGAACAAGGCGTTGTAAGTGGTATCGGTCATGGTCAGCAGCAGGTCTTGGATGGAGAAACCTCGCATACGCCACCTTGGCAGCAATGCTCGGTCAGGTAACCGATCAGACCGTCCATGCGGCCGTACTCGGCGCGATAAATCAGGTTGCGGCCCTGCTGCTCGATGCTGACGAGGCCAGCATGGGCCAGTTCCTTCAAGTGGAAGGACAAGGTGTTGCGGGCCACGTCGAGCTGGTCAGCTAGCGTGCTCGGCGTCAGTCCGCCCGGGCCAGCAACGACCAAGGCGCGGAACACGCGCAGGCGCTGGGTGTGAGCCAGGGCGTTTAAGGCGGAAATGGCTTGATCCTCTTTCATGATTCGATAATACAACATTTATAGAATTAATGTGCAAACCACAGTTGGATTTGCGGGTTGCGCTATGTGTTGGACTGCAAAAGCGGGCACCCCCCAGTTCGCATTTCTGACTGACCGCGCAGCCGCGCGCAGCCAAGGTATCGGCATCGCAACAGAAGAGCCGATGCCATGCCTGCAATCCATGTATCCCGGTGTCTGGTCGGTACCAGCCTCCTGGCCGCAGCCTTGGCCAGCGGCTGCGCGACCACGCCACCGCCGCTGGCCGCCAGCACCGTCGAGGACGTCCCACCCGCGCCCGAGGCTGCACCGCCCGAGTTCATTCCCGTCGTGCGCTATGGCCGCTACACCCTGGTGGAGCTGGCGCCGATGGCGGCGCAGCGCGATCTGCTGGTGCAGACCATCGACGTGTCCATGCCCGAGGAGGTCCGCGCCACGGTCGGCGACGGGCTGCGGCATGTGCTCAAACGCAGCGGCTACCAGCTTTGCGAGACCCCGCATGCGGTGATCGAGCTGTACGCGCTGCCGCTGCCGGCGGCGCACTTGCATCTCGGCCCCATGACCTTGCGCGATGCACTGCTCACCCTGGCCGGTCCGGCTTGGGAACTGCACGCCGATGACCGGACGCGGCAGGTCTGCTTCGAGCGGCCTGGTCGCGACACCGGTGCCGAGCCGGTGTCCGAGCCGCCTGCTGCCGAGGCCGTGCAGACGTTCCCCTTTGCGGGAGGCCAGCCATGAACGCGGCACAGCCGCTCCGGCGCCCGACCGCCGCCGTGGTGTTGCAAAGCCTGCTCTGGCTTTGGCTGCTGGGTCTCAGTGTCTTCGCGATCCTGGGCCACCAGACGATGACCGATCAGGCCGACCAGCAGCAGCTCGATGTCCGGTTGCAGCGCCTCGAAGCCCAGGTGACCGGGCTGGCCGAGACCACGCGGGCCTTGCAGCAGCAGCCCGCAGCCGCCACCGCCGCAGGCCTGCAAGACGCTCGGCAGGCAATGGAGGCGCGCATCGTTCAAGCCGAACAGGCGCTGGGTGGCTATGCCACCGCCGAGGACGTTCAGGCGCTGCGTACCGAAGTCGAGCAGATCAAGGTGCGCCAAGCGACTGCGCGTGCAGCGGCGCCTACCCAGCGGCGCACCCCGAGCCAACCGGCCACCGCCAAGTCCGAACCGCCGCCGCTGCCATTTCGTGTCGTCGGCGCTGAGCTGCGCGCGGGTCAGCGCAGCGTGTCCGTCGCCCCGAGTGCCGGAGATTTCACGCCCGATCAGCTCCAGGTGCTGCTGCCGGGTGATGCGCTGGGTCCGTGGCGCCTGCAGGCGATCGAGGGCAATGCCGCGGTGTTCCAGGCCGGCGACCAGACCCGTCGCGTGGCGATTCCTTGACCGGAGCCCACCACATGAAGCCGTCGATCATCCTGTACGCGTTCCTGCTGGGCTCCATGCAGTTGCCCGCCTGGGCGCAGCAGCCCGCCACGACCCCCGCCCGCAATGCGCAGAGCCAGGAGCGCCCGCTGGCCGCCCGCATCCTGGACGACCGGGTGGCAGGCGAATGGGGCCTGCAACCGCAGGAATGGGCGCGCTATCGCGACTTGATGGATGGGCCGCTGGGCATCTACTCGCCAAATCTGGACCCGCTGTCCGCCCTGGGCATCGAGGCGCGCACCGACGAAGAACGGCGGCGCTACGCAGAGCTGCAGGTGCAAGTCGAAGCGCGCCGCGTGGAGAAGCTGCTCGCGTACCAGCGCGCCTACGACGAGGCCTGGCAGCGCCTGAACCCCGGCATGCAGCGGGTGAACCTGTCTGACGAGAGGCCAGGCGCCGCCGCTGCGCGGGGCAGCGGTCGCACGGCAGTGTTCATCAAGGACGGCTGCGCGGCTTGCGGGCAACTCGTCCAACGCCTGCAATCCTCGGGTGCCGAGTTCGACCTTTACATGGTCGGCAGCCGCCAGGACGATGCGCGCATCCGCGACTGGGCCAAGCGCGCCCAGATCGACCCGGCCCGGGTGCGCAGCGGCGGCATCACGCTCAACCACGACGGCGGCCGCTGGCTGTCGCTGAGCCTGCCCGGCGATTTGCCTGCGGTTGTGCGCGAAGTGAACGGCCAATGGCAACGCCAGCCGTAACGGCGCTGCTGCGCGCACTGGCGCTCACTGCGGGCCTGTTCGCCTGCGCCGCCCATGCCCAGGAGGTTCCGCCACCGGCCTACCAGCTTGCCGCACAGCGCGCGGGCATTCCCTCGACGGTGCTCTACGCCGTGGCCTTGCAGGAGAGCGGCATGCGACGCAATGGACGCATCGTCCCATGGCCGTGGACCCTGAATGTCGCCGGCCAGTCGCGGCGCTTCGCCACCCGTGCCGATGCCTGCGCCGGTTTGCAGCAGGCGATGCGATCTACGCCACCCACGCGCATCGACGCGGGCCTGGGCCAGATCAACCTGGGCTACCACCCGCACCGCTACACCCATGCCTGCGACTTGTTGGACCCGTACCGCAATCTCGCCAGCGCCGCCGAGATCCTCAAGGAGCAGTACACCCCCGGTGAAGACTGGCTGCTGGCCATGGGCCGCTACCACCGGCCCGCGGGCGGTGAGCCTGCCGCCCGCTATCGACGCAGCGTATCCCGACACCTCGCCCGCGTGCAGGGCACGCACTCAATCGCCACGGCGCGAGCCGTGCGTCAGGAGTCGACCCCATGACGAAACCGCTCTGGACCCTGCGGGGCCTGCTCGCGCTGCTGGCGGCGCTGCCGTTGGTCGCGCATGCCGCCGAACCGCTGATCGTGGTCGAGGACCGCGGCGGCGCGTCGGCGCTGCCGTACTACGAAGCGCTTAACCTGCAGCCACGCGCCAACAGCGCGTTGCGGCCTCCCATTCCGACGCCGCAGATTCCCGCCACCCCCGCTGACGAGGCAGCGATGCTGCCGGTACGCAGCGCGAAGCTGATGCCCGGCTTCGTCGCGCGGCGCGTGATCGAGGCACCGGGCCTGCGGCCTTTCGTGGTCATCGGCGACGATGAGACCTCGCAAGCCTGGCTGCGCCGTCACGCGGCGTCGCTGCACGACCGCGGCGCGGTCGGCCTGGTGGTCAATGTCGAGACCGCGCAGGCTTTGGCGCGGTTGCGCGCACTGGCGCCTGGCGTGCCGATGGCCCCCGTGGCCGGCGATGATCTGGCCGAACGCCTGGGCCTGCGGCACTACCCGGCGCTGATCACGGCGACCGGCATCGAGCAATGAGGCCATGTCGGGGAAACAGCCCGTCGAAGTCCTGTTGCGCCCAGCGGTGGAGCTATACACCGTCGCGGCATGTGCGGGCGCCGCGTTTCTGTCCCTGGTGGCCCCGTGGTCGCTCGCGCTGAGCCCAGCCATGGGCGTCGGTGCCGCACTGGCGTTCGGCGCCTATGGCGCGATCCGCTACCGCGATGCGCGGGTGATCCTGCGCTACCGCCGCAACATCCGGCGCCTGCCGCGCTACGTGATGACGAGCAGGGACGTGCCGGTCAGCCAGCAGCGCCTGTTCGTGGGGCGCGGTTTCCTGTGGGAACAGAAGCACACCCACAGGCTGATGCAGACGTACCGGCCGGAATTTCGCCGCTACGTCGAGCCAACACCGGCATACCGGCTGGCGCGACGCCTGGAGGAGCGGCTGGAGTTCGCACCGTTTCCACTGTCTCGCCTCGTACGGCTCACGGGCTGGGATGTGTCATTCAACCCCGTGCGGCCACTGCCACCGGTAGGCGGCCTGCCGCGATTGCACGGCATCGAACCCGACGAGGTCGACGTCAGCCTGCCACTGGGTGAGCGCGTCGGCCATTCGCTGGTGCTGGGCACCACGCGCGTGGGGAAGACGCGGCTGGCCGAGTTGTTCGTCACCCAGGACATCCGTCGCACGAATGCAGACGGTGAGCATGAGGTCGTGATCGTCATCGACCCCAAGGGCGACGCGGATCTCTTGAAACGCATGTACGTCGAAGCCAAGCGAGCGGGTCGCGAGGGCGAGTTCTACGTCTTTCACCTCGGCTGGCCCGAGTTCTCTGCACGCTACAACGCGGTGGGGCGCTTCGGACGCATCAGTGAAGTCGCCACGCGCATTGCCGGGCAACTCTCCGGCGAGGGCAACAGTGCAGCGTTCCGCGAGTTCGCATGGCGCTTCGTCAACATCATTGCGCGCGCATTGGTGGAACTGGGGCAGCGCCCGGACTACATGCTGATCCAGCGGCACGTAATCAACATCGACGCGCTGTTCATGGAGTACGCCCAACACTACTTCGCCAAGACCGAGCCCAAGACCTGGGAGGTGATCGTCCAGATCGAGGCCAAGCTCAACGAGAAGAACATCCCAAGGAACATGATCGGGCGCGAGAAGCGTGTGGTGGCGCTGGAGCAATACCTCTCCCAGGCGCGCAACTACGACCCTGTGCTCGATGGCCTGCGCTCGGCGGTGCGCTACGACAAGACCTACTTCGACAAGATCGTTGCATCGCTGCTGCCGCTGCTGGAAAAGCTCACCAGCGGCAAGATCGCCCAACTCCTGGCGCCGAATTACTCCGACCTGTCTGACGCGCGCCCGATCTTCGACTGGATGCAAGTCATCAGGAAGCGCGCCGTGGTCTATGTCGGCCTGGATGCGCTGTCGGATGCTGAAGTCGCCGCGGCGGTCGGCAACTCCATGTTCTCCGACCTGGTGTCGGTAGCCGGGCACATCTACAAGCACGGGATCGACGACGGCCTGCCGGGTGCCTCGGCTGGCACGCGCATTCCCATCAACGTCCATGCCGACGAGTTCAACGAACTGATGGGCGACGAGTTCATCCCCCTTATCAACAAGGGCGGCGGTGCCGGGCTGCAGGTGACCGCGTATACGCAGACGCTCTCGGACATCGAGGCCCGCATCGGCAACCGCGCGAAGGCCGGCCAGGTGATCGGCAACTTCAACAACCTGTTCATGCTGCGGGTTCGGGAAACCGCCACCGCGGAATTGTTGACCCGTCAATTGCCCAAGGTGGAGGTCTATACCACCACCATCGTCTCCGGCGCGACCGATGCCTCGGACATCCGCGGGACGACGGACTTCACCAGCAACACGCAAGACCGCATCAGCATGTCGAGCGTGCCGATGATCGAGCCATCCCACGTCGTCGGCCTGCCCAAAGGCCAATGCTTCGCGCTGCTGCAGGGTGGTCAGCTCTGGAAGGTCCGGATGCCACTGCCAGCGCCTGACCCCGATGAAGTGATGCCGGCGGACTTGCAGCAACTGGCTGGGTACATGCGTCAGAGCTACAGCGAGGCCACGCAATGGTGGGAGTTCACCAGTTCCCCAGCCTTGCAGGAGGCTGCCTTGCCCGACGACCTGCTGGATGACGCCGCTCCGGCCGAGCCTGACGCGGTGGCCACCGGCGCCGACGACAGCACCGGCGAGGCCGCACCATGAAGGATGCCGCCTCGACCGCGCAGCGGGAGCAGAACCAGCGCCAGGGGCTGATCGTCGGCACCATCACCTTGCCGTTCAGGCTGCTCGGGGTGCTGATCGGTTCGCTGCTGTTCTCGATCGTGGTGGAGTGCGTCGGCATGCACCTGTTCTGGAAGGACCAGGGCTGGCGCCACTCCCAGCAGATGCTGCAGTACGAACTCGGGCACCTGTCGAACCACTTCACGCGCAGCGTGGTGGTGCAGGAGCCCGGGCGCACGGCGCACGAGCTGGTGGATACCGGGTACGGGTGGGTGTTCGTGCGCTCGGGGTTGCTGGAGCGCATGAGCCAGACCGCCGAGCGCGCCCGTGCGCCCAGCCGCGAGCCGACGCGCAACTTCCGCTATTACATCAGCCAGGCCTATGTCTGGGCCGAGAGCTACCTGATCGCCGCGGCCTTCACGACGCTCACGTTCCTCGTGCGCCTGCTGGTCCTGGTGCTCACGCTGCCGCTGATCCTCACTGCGGCATTCGTCGGCCTGATCGACGGCCTGGTGCGGCGGGACGTGCGGCGGTTCGGCGCGGGCCGGGAATCCGGCTTCATCTACCACCGCGCGAAAGCGAGCCTGATGCCGCTGGCCGTGCTGCCCTGGATCACCTACCTCGCGCTGCCGATCTCGGTGCATCCGCTGCTGATCCTGCTGCCCAGCGCAGCCTTGCTGGGACTGGCCGTGAGCCTGACCGCGGGCAGCTTCAAAAAGTACCTCTAGGCCATCAATCCGGTCGCTTCCGGGTTCCTATTGTTTGCGGCCTGAAACAGCCCTGATCTCCACGATCAACCCATTGCTGATCACACAGGAATGGCGCGATGTTGGCTTCGATCTGGCTGCGCGCCGCGCATCGCGGCGTGCCCACTTTTCTCGTGACGGCCCTCGTGCTGGGCCGGTCCCCGATGGCCTTGGCCGAGTCCCCGGCGCAGCGCCAGGAGTTGGTCGCCGCGCTGCGCCAGCTCGACGCGCTGGAACGCACCGTCGCGGACAGCGCCGCGCATACCCCCATCACACCGGGCGAGCGCTACCACTTCGATTACCCGCGGCTCCAGGCTGACTTGGCGCGCGTGCGCGCCGGCATCCAATTTCACCTGACGCCATCGCGCGCTCAACCGCGCGCCCCCTCCGAACTGGCCGGCGAATACCGCACCGAACGGGCGACCGAGCCGCTGCCGGCGACGACTGCGGAGGGCAAGCAATGAACGGCGCCCAGGTCTCGGCATTTCAAGCCAACAGCGGTATCGCGCCTTCCGCGATGGCGACCGTTCTGGTCGGCGTCGTGTTCGCGGTCCTGCTCGTGTGGGGCGTCTGGGCCATCCGAACGGCCTACGTGGGGTGGTCCGAGAGCCGCCTCAACCAGCGCCAGTTCCTCGGCGTCTGCATCCGCTTCGTCGCGATGTACCTCGTCCTGAGTTTCTTCCTTCTGTCCTGACCTGAAAGGCCCGACCATGCACAACCGCAACCTCACTTCCCGTTTTGCCCAGCGCGCCGCCGTGGCCCTGGGCGCCGCCGCGCTGCCGGCGCTGTCGTTCGCGCAAGGTCTGCCGCAATTGGAGAACCCCACGCGCGGCACCGGCAACGGCATCATGGAGACGATCCGCAACTACGGCTACGACATCATCATGCTCGTGGCCCTGCTGGTGGTGGCGTCGATGTTCATCGGCGTCTGCTACCACGCCTACGGGACCTACGCGGAGATCCACACCGGCCGCAAGACGTGGGGCCAGTTCGGCCTCACGGTCGCTATCGGCGCCGTGCTGCTTGTGATCGGCATCTGGCTGCTCACCGAAGCCACCGGCATCCTGTAAGCGAGGCCGGTATGTCCGAGCAGCAGCACGTCCGTGCGGACGGAACGGTCACCTTCCTTCCGCACCGGCTCAACCGCCATCCCGTTGTGGTGCGCGGCCTCACCGCTGACGAACTCTGGATTTGCTGCGGCCTGTCCGGTGCCGCCGGCCTGCTGGTCGGCGCGCCGCTGTCCTGGGTGTTCCGCACGATCGCGCTGGCGCCGACCTTCGTCGTCCTGGGCGTGGCGCTCGGCGTCTTCATCGGCGGCGGCATCCTGCGCCGCCTCAAGCGTGGGCGTCCCGACACCTGGCTGTATCGGCAACTGCAATGGCGCATCGCCACGCGCCATCCGCTGATGGCCGGCTGGGTGGGTGGCCATGTGCTGATCTCGCGCTCGGGCTTCTGGTCCACCCGCAGGAGCATGCGATGAGCCGCTTCAAAAACGAGATCACCCACCTGCAGGCGCACATCAAGACCTTGCGGCTGGCCGCGGGCGCGCTGGTCGTCGTCGCCCTGGTCATGGGCGGCGGCTGGTGGAGCGCGCCGCGCGACCTGACCATCCACGTCCCGCCCGACCTGCGCTCTGGCAGTACCCGCAAGTGGTGGGAAGTGCCGCCCGAATCGGTCTATGCGTTCACGTTCTACGTGTTCCAGACGCTGAACCGCTGGCCAACCAATGGCGAGGAAGACTACTCGCGCAACCTCCACACGCTCTCGCCGTACCTCACCCCGTCCTGCCAGGCCTTCCTGCGGGCGGACTATGACTACCGCCGCTCCACGGGCGAGCTGCGTCAGCGCGTGCGCGGCATCTACGAGATTCCCGGCCGCGGCTATGGCGACGACCCCACGGCGCGCGTGCGCACCGTGTCCGATCGCGACTGGGTGGTGACGCTGGACATCACGGCGGACGAGTACTACGGCGCCGAGCAGGTCAAGCGCGCCCTGGTGCGCTATCCGATCAAGGTCACGCGGGTGGACGTCGATCCCGCCCGTAACCCGTTCGGCCTGGCGCTGGACTGCTACGACGGCGCGCCCCAGCGCATCAGTGCACCGGAGCCGACGCGCCCGGCGCCGAGTGGCCTGTCTCCGCAAGCGCCTCAAGGAGGAAACACCCCATGAAGCACCCTGTACTCGCGCTGCTGGGGCTACTGGCCGTGGCCGCGGCACCCGTCGCCCATGCAGTGGAAATCCTGCGCTGGGAACGCATGCCACTGGCAGTGCCGCTGAAGGTCGGTCAGGAACGCATCGTGTTCATCGACCGCAACGTGCGCGTGGGCGTGCCCGCGGGCGTGGGCGAACGCCTGCGCGTGCAGAGTGCGGGGGGCGCGGTGTACCTGCGCGCCAGCGAGCCGATCGAGCCCACGCGGTTGCAACTGCAGGACGCCGACACGGGCGCGCTGATCCTGCTGGACATCGCAGCCGAACCACCCAAGGACGGGGAAGCCGAGCTGGAGCCGGTGCGCATCGTCGAGGGTGACAGCGCACCGGGACGCTATGGCGAGCAGGCCGACAGTGCCGAGGCCCCGGCACGCGCCCAGGGCCAAGCAGGTGCGCGGACCGCGCGGCGCGAAACTCCGGTCCCTGTCGTGCTGACGCGCTTCGCCGCGCAGAACCTCTACGCACCGCTGCGCACCGTCGAGCCGCTTCCGGGCGTCATGCGGGTCAACCTGCCCCGCGACCTCGACCTGGACACACTGATGCCAACGCTGCCCGTGCGCGCGGTCGCACTCGCGTCGTGGCGCCTGGAGGACCAGTGGGTCACTGCCGTGCGCCTAACCAACGGCAGCGGCGGCTGGATCACGCTCGACCCGCGCGTGCTGCAAGGCGATTTCCTCACCGCCACCTTCCAGCACGAGGCGCTGGGCCCGCGCGGCACGCCCGAGGACACGACCGTCCTGTACCTGGTCACGCGCGGCCGCGGTCTCGCGCAGTCGCTGCTGCCGGCGATTCACCGCTTCGACCCGGCCGTGCATCTGCCGCAGCCGGACGGCGACGAGAACACCAAGGAGGCCCGCCATGCGCAGTAACGGCCTGCTCAAGTGGCTGATGATCCCTGTTGCCATCCTGGTGCTGTTCGTCGGTATCCGGCTGTTCTCGGGTGGAGGCAGCACGGCGCCACCCGCGGCGGACAACGGCGCCCAGCTCACGCCCGATGAAATGAAGGCGCTGGGCATCGAAGGCGACACCCCGCGCGACACCGTGGCGACGCTCGTTGCCCAAGTGAAGCAGTTGCGCACCGAGCTTCAGACCGCGCTCTCGGACAACAAGTCGCAGCGTGAAGAGAACCAGCGACTGCGCCAGCGCGAGAACTCCATCGACCAGCGCATCAACTCGGCGCTCGAATCCGAGCGGTCCAACCTGCGCCGCGACCAAGAGCAGGCGGCCAGCGCGCGCCAGCAGACCGAAGGGCTGCTCGCCGACCTGCAGCGGCGTCTGGACAGCATCGGCGGGCGCGGCGGCGGCCATGCGGACCTGCCCGTGGGCCTGGGGCTGCAGGGCGGCGACGAGGCAGGCATGGAGGGCGGCGTGCGGTGGGTCGAGCCGGACGACGCAAAGCCCGCCGAGGGGCGCAACGGGGGGCGTGGCGCGAGCGGCGGCATGAGCTTCCCCACGAGCTTCGGCCCGGCGCAGAGCACGCTCGAAACCACTGCGGAAACCGTGGCCAACGCGGGCGCCCGCGCCGCCGGGGTCAAGAGTGCCAAGCCGGTCTACACCGTGCCGACCAACTCCACGCTCATGGGTTCGGTCGCCATGACAGCGCTGATCGGCCGCGTGCCGATCGACGGCACGGTCAACGATCCCTATCCGTTCAAAGTTCTGGTCGGGCCGGACAACCTGACCGCCAATGGCATCGACATTCCCGACGTGGCCGGCGCCGTGTTCAGCGGCACCGCTTCGGGCGACTGGACGCTCTCGTGCGTGCGCGGCCAGGTGCGCAGCATCACGTTCGTCTTCCACGACGGCACGATTCGCACGATCCCCGAAGACCGCGAGGGCAACCAGCAGAACAACCAACAGCGCGATGGCTTGGGCTGGATCAGCGATCCCCACGGCATTCCTTGCGTCAGCGGCGAGCGGCGCAGCAACGCCCAGCAATACCTCGGCTCGCAGGCCCTGATCACCGCGGCCGGCGCCGGTGTGGCCTCACTCATCGAGAGCGACAGCGGCCGCATGTCCTATGTCGGCTCGGACGGCTCCATCGGCACCGTGGGCATCACCGGCCAGGAAGCGGTCGGCCAGATTCTGGCGGGCGGCGTGCGGGACATGTCGGCCTGGGTCAACAAGTTGTACGGCCAGGCGTTCGCCGCCGTCTATGTCCAGCCCGGCGCCAAGGTTGCCGTCCACCTCGAAAAGCCGCTCGCCATCGACTTCGATCCCGAAGGCCGCAAGGTCGATCACCGCGCAGGAGAAAGCCATGCACTCGAACTTGACTAACCTGGCCCGTGGCCTGGCACTGGCCCTCGCCGTCGCGGTGCTTGGCGGCTGCGCCACCAGCAAGGAAAAGCTGCTGACCCACGGTGACCGCACGATGATGGACATCTGGCAGCAGGAGGCCGGCGACGGCGGTGGCGCAGCCGGACGGAACGCCGGCCGCCAGCTGCTCGATGCGCGCCAGAGCCTGCGTCGGCCCCTGACCGACGCCGACGTGCAGGTCGCACCCGTCGAGCAGATGCGCTACACGCGCACCGCGCGCAATGAGGTCCACCGCCAGTTCCAGCGTCTGCCCAATCCCGATCTCGTCATGTACGTGTATCCGCACCTGGCGGGCACGGACCCCGTGCCGGTGCCGGGCTACACGACGGTCTTCCCGCTCAACCAGCGCATCCAGTACGCCATGCCAGGCGAGCGCGTGGAGGCCTACTGATGCGGTGGAAACTTCCCTGGCCTAAGCCGGCCGCGCCGAAGCTGGCCGCATCCGGCGCTGGTGATGATGAGCAGCCGGACGGCTGGCAGCGCCACGTCGAGGCCTTGCGGCAGGTCGGCATCCCCGAACCCGGCTCGGCAGTCCGGGGCCGCAAGCCGGCGACGGAGGCCGACGAGCAGGCGCTGTACGACGTCGCACCGTCCTTCGTGGAACTGCTGCCCTGGGTGGAGTTCTTGCCCGAGTCGAAATCGATGCTCCTGGAGGACGGCCAATCGGTGGCCGCCTTCTTCGAGCTGGTGCCGCTGGGGACCGAGGGCCGGGAACCCGGCTGGCTCGCGCACGCCCGCGACGCCTTAGAAAACGCGCTCCAGGACAGCTTCGATGAACTGGACGAGAACCCCTGGGTGTTGCAGCTCTACGCCCAGGACGAACCGAGCTTCGACCAGTACATGCAGACGTTGCGCGACTACGTGCAGCCGCGCGCCCGTGGCACGGTGTTCACGGAGTTCTACCTGCGGTTCTTTGCCCACCATCTGCGCGCGGTGGCCAAGCCCGGTGGCTTGTTCCAGGACACGGTGGTCACACGCTTGCGCTGGCGCGGCCAGACGAGGCGTGTGCGCATGGTCGTCTATCGCCGCGTGACCGGACAAGGACAGGGCCAGGCAAACCGCCGGGGCCAGACACCCGAGCAGATGCTGAACATCGTCTGCGACCGCCTGTGCGGCGGGCTGGCGAACGCCGGCATCCAGGCTCGCCGCCTGGGTGCGGCAGACGTCCATGACTGGCTGCTGCGCTGGTTCAACCCGCGTCCGACGCTGCTCGGGCCTGGGGTCGAGGACCGGGAGCGCTTCTATGCGTTCGCGCGCTACCCCGCCGACACCGAGGCTGGCGAGATCGAACTGGCGAGCGGGCGGGATTTTAGCCAGCGGCTTTTCTTCAGCCAGCCACGCTCGGACGTGGAGCATGGCACCTGGCACTTCGACGGCATACCGCACCGTGTGTTGGTCACTGACCGGCTGCGCATGCCGCCCGGAACGGGACACCTGACTGGCGAAACCCGCAAGGGCGATGCGATCAACACGCTGTTCGATCAGATGCCCGAGGACACGACGATGTGTCTGACCATGGTGGCGACGCCCCAGGACATTCTCGAATCGCACCTGAACCACCTGGCGAAGAAGGCAGTCGGCGAAACACTGGCATCGGAGCAGACGCTCAAGGACGTGCAGGAGGCGCGCTCGCTCATCGGCAGCGCGCACAAACTCTACCGCGGCACGCTGGCCTTCTATCTGCGCGGACGCGACGAAGCCGAGCTTGACCGGCGCGGTCTGGACCTCGCCAACGTGATGCTCAACGCGGGGTTGCAGCCCGTTCGCGAGGACGATGAAGTCGCGCCGCTCAACAGCTATCTGCGCTGGCTACCGTGCTGCTACAACCCCGCGCAGGATCGGCGAAACTGGTTCACCCAACTGATGTTCGCCCAGCATGTGGCGAATCTCTCGCCGGCGTGGGGTCGCAGCCAGGGTACGGGCCATCCGGGCAACACGTTCTTCAACCGCGGTGGCGGGCCGATCACGTTTGATCCGCTGAACCGCTTAGACAGGCAGATGAATGCCCATCTATTCCTGTTCGGCCCCACCGGCTCGGGCAAGAGCGCCACGCTCAACAACCTGCTGAACCAGGTCACGGCCATCTACCGGCCGCGCCTCTTCATCGTGGAAGCCGGCAACAGCTTCGGGCTGTTCAGCGACTTCGCCAGGCGCCTGGGCCTGACGGTGAACCGGGTCAAGCTGGCCCCCGGATCGGGCATCAGCCTGGCACCGTTCGCGGATGCCCGCCGGCTGATCGAAACACCCAGCGACGTGCAGACGCTCGATGCCGATGCGTTGGACGAAGACCTGCCACCGGATGCCTCGGTCATGGAGGCAGACGAACAGCGTGACGTGTTGGGCGAGTTGGAGATCACGGCACGGCTGATGATCACCGGCGGCGAGGACAAGGAGGAAGCCCGGATGACGCGGGCCGACCGTTCGCTGATCCGCCAGTGCATCCTCGACGCCGCCGAACACTGCGTGGCTGAGAAGCGCACGGTGCTCACTCGCGACGTGCGCAACGCGCTGCGCGCCCGCGGTCAGGACTCGACGCTCACCGATGGCGAGATGTTCGACCGCGATGGCACGCCGTGGCCCGAGGCCGACATCACGCTGGTGGATCTGGCGACCTATGCCCGCGAGGGCTACAACGCGCAGCTCTCCATCGCCTACATCAGCCTGATCAGCACGGTGAACAACATCGCCGAGCGCGACCAGTACCTGGGTCGTCCGATCATCAATGTGACCGACGAAGGCCACATCATCACGAAGAACCCGTTGCTCGCGCCCTACGTCGTGAAAATTACCAAGATGTGGCGCAAATTGGGCGCCTGGTTCTGGCTGGCGACCCAGAACATCGACGACCTGCCGCGTGCCGCAGAGCCCATGCTCAACATGATTGAGTGGTGGATCTGCCTGTCGATGCCGCCCGATGAGGTCGAGAAGATTGCACGCTTCCGTGAACTCTCACCAGCGCAGAAAGCGCTGATGCTTTCTGCGCGCAAGGAGGGGGGGAAATTCACCGAGGGCGTGATCCTGTCGAAGTCGATGGAAGTGTTGTTCCGCGCGGTGCCGCCGAGCCTTTACCTCGCGCTTGCGCAGACCGAACCCGAGGAGAAGGCCGAGCGCTACCAGCTCATGCAGCAATACGGCTGCACCGAGCTGGAAGCCGCCTTCAAGGTGGCCGAGAAGATCGACCAGGCACGCGGCATCGAGTCGCCCGCCTTGGAACTGTCGTAAGCCGGAGAACGCCATGGAACACAAACATCCTTCCATCCCGATGCAGGTGCAGGCGTTCCGCCGTCGGCGCTGGGGGACCCGCTGGCCGTGGGCGTTGGCTGCAGTGCTGGTTGCGCTGCTGCTGATCTGGCTCGTGTCCCGTTCGCCAGGCGGGTCCACACCTCAGACTTCGGCGCCAGTCAGCGAGACACAGGTGGCAGGGCCTCCGTGGCAGATGGGCAATCCGGAAGGTCGTTTCACACTGACGCTGTACGCGGACCTCGAATGCCCGTTCTGCCGGTCCTATTTCCCTGTGCTCAAACGTTGGGTGGCCGGCAATGCCGACGTGGCCTTGCAATGGCACCACCTGCCGTTGGCCGCACATGAACCGGCCGCTTCTGCCGAAGCGCGTCTGGCGGAATGCGCCGGCGAAGCCGGCGGGCATGCCACCTTCTGGCAAGCCGTCGAGTGGGTATATGCCCACACGCGCAGCGACGGCCAGGGCTTGCCCGAGGACCTGCGCTACCCCGACCTGACGCCAGCCATCGAGCAGTGCATCGCGAGCGAGCGGCCCGACGCGGCGATTCGTACCCAAACTGCGGAAGCCACGAACAGCGGCGTGACCGCCACGCCGTCGCTGCGGCTGCACGATCGCGAAAGCGGCAAGGCGATCCTGCTGCAGGGTCCGATCGAGGGCGATGCCTTGCTGTCAGCCATGGACATGCTCGCCGCCGGCGATCCCGCCACCACACCCACATCGGAAATGCCTGCCGACGTCGTCGGCGACATGCCCAGGTAGCCCCGGTCTTCAAGGCTACGGCGCAGTCCGCTGCGCTGACCGCAACCCGTTCGCCTCGCGTCCTGGCCGCGAACGATCACCGCTACCGCGGTGATGGATGCACCTTGTTCGTTCCCCAGGAGGGCTTGCCCTCCCAGGGCGCGCGCCCTCCGATCTCACCGTCTGGAGGTTCGCCATGTCTTTCGTCGTCAATGACTCCTACCTGGAGTCGCTTTCCGCCATCGCTACCCAACACGAGGACTGGATCATCCAGCAAGCCATCGTGCTGCTGGAGAGACGGATCTTCAAAGCTGGACCGTGCCTCAGCCGACCGGCCGCTGTGCGGGACTACCTGCGTCTGAAACTGGTCGCTGAGCCCAATGAGATATTCGCCGCTGTGTTCCTGGACAGCATGCACCAGGTGCTGGCCTACGAGCCGTTGTTCAGGGGCACGATCAACTCGACATCGGTCTATCCGCGTGTCGTCGCGCAGCGTGTGCTGGAGTTGAATGCCGCCGCGGTGGTCTTCAGCCACCAGCACCCCTCGGGCATCTCCGAACCGTCGAGCGCGGATCGCATGCTGACCCAGCAACTGCAGGTCGCGCTGGCGCTCATCGATGTGCGGGTACTGGACCACATCATCGTCGGCCAGGGTGCCCCGTTCTCCTTTGCGGAGTCCGGCCTGCTGTAAAGGTTGCACTGCTTCGTTGATCAGCGCGGAGGCTTCGGCCTCCGCTTTTTCTTCGCAGCGACGCAAGCAGGTATGCGGGGTGGCCGCGATGCGCATTGTTTGTTGGGGCCGCGTGGGGTTCGGCGTTTGACTATGGCCCTGATCAACTTCCGGGGCGCATGACATGCCAGCAGCTTTTACCCGGTTCGCACCAGGCTGGCGAACCCTTGGCCTGGCCGTGGCGCTGCCGGCATCTCTGGCCGTGTTCAGCCCGGCCACCTTCGCCGCCGACGTGGTGGTCGTCACCGACAGCCGCCACCCGGTCAAGACCGCCGGCGGCGAGCGGCTGATCGAGTTGGACGAAGCGCCCCGGATCGAGGCCGAGCTTTCCGCGGATCTGCCGGCCGACCCCGAGCGGGCAGCAGCCATCGTCCGGCAACGACTGAACCAAGGCGGCACCGATCTTCAGCGCCGCATCGGCACCGCCTACCAGGGCGTCGCCGATGCATGGAGCCTGGGCGTCGCCGCCATCCCGGCCGTCGTGGTAGATCAACGCTATGTGGTCTATGGCGAGCCGGACGTGGCCCGGGCGGTGTCCCGCATCGAGCAGTACCGGAGGACGCAGCCGTGACCCATCGCCCATTCGACTTGCTGCGCCGCCTGCGCGTCGCCGTGGCCTCGCTGCTGTTGGTCAGCGCCACCGGCAGCTACGCCCTGAACACCGCCACCATCGTGTCCTCCGTCATGTCGCCGGACTGCCTGGAATACCGGGTGGTGGGCATCTGCTACTGGCTCTACTGCACCTGGACGGGCTGCACGGTGCGCACGTCCACCAAGGTCCGGCACTACGTGCCCGATGCGGTCGTCTCCAGCTACAGCAACACCGGGGAGAACCCCTGGGTCGAAGTGCAGGCGATGAGCACGCCCAACCCATCCGCACAGGCAGGTGGGGATGGGACCACGAACGAAGACCACGAAAACAACCTCGCCAAATTCAAGAACAGCGATGTCATCGGCCATCCTGGCGGCGAGGTATTCAACCAGTTCGCATCGTCGTCGGGCTATTTCTGCCAAGGCGCGGGCACGGCCTTCATGCCGTATCTACTCAGCACGCTGGACACGCTGGCTTGGCGCTACAACGTGCCTGAAATGGCCTACCCGGAGGCGTTGATTCCGGGCATGCGCGAGGTCGGTGCGCGCACCACGATGAATCTCTGGGGCAACGTCTATCCGCGCGGCGGCTTCCTGCACCAGACCGACGACCAAAAATCCGGGGCTGTGGTGGCCCAGCGCGCGGGCGATGTCGTCACGCGCCGCGGGCAGATCCACGTGTACCAGCCGCTGCTTGCCAACGCCCGCGACGGCTACTGGCCGGCCGGCGAGCTGATGGAGGGTGATGCCTCTACGGGCAAGTGGCAGGAGCTGACGCCGCGCCTGTCCAACACCTGCGTGGTGTTCCCGCACAGCGGCACGCTGACCCAGGCCCAGCAAGGCGACTACGCCTGGGCGCTGTGGCGTCCCTATGCGTGCTGCGAACGCCGCGGTCAGGTGTTCCTGGGCAGCGTCGATTTCCTCTGAGGTGCCACGATGAAGCGTCCTGAACCGATGAACCTTTCCGCCAAGGCGTGCCGCCTGCTGCGCCCGACGGCGCTGGCCGGCACGCTCGCTCTGGTCTGCGGCATGGCGTGGGCGCAGGTCGGATACCAGAACAGCGGCCCCGTCCTCGGCGATGACGTCATGTACTCGATCGGCGGTGGCAGTGCGGTGTCCATGGGCCGCGCGGCCGGCATGCGTTCCATCGGGGTCGGCGTGGGGTGGAACAGCAACCTGATCTGCGGCGACATGAGCATCCAGACCACGCTGCGCAATCAGCTTAACGGCATCACGAACGGCTTTCAGCAGATCATGAGCAACGTGATCCAGAGCGCGACCAGCGCGGTTGCATCGCTGCCGGCGCTGATCATTCAGCGCGCCGATCCGGGCCTGTACAACCTGCTGACTAACGGCGTGCTGCAGGCGCGGCTGGACTTCGACCGCTCCAAGCTGACGTGCCGCGCCATGGCGGAGAAGATGGCCGAGACGGCGGGTGGCCAGCTTGGCTGGAGCCAGATGGCCGAAGGCATGGCCCTGCGTGACGCGGTTGGCAGCAACGATGCCGTATCGGCCGTCGAGCAGGCCGAGACGCGCCGCGGCAACGACGGCGTGCCCTGGGTGGGCGGCAGCAATGCCGGTGGCGCGGGCCAGTCCGCCATCCGGGTGGTCGGCGACGTCACCCGCGCGGGCTACAACCTGGTCAACGGTCGCGGCGTGACGGACACCTCCTCCATCGCGTCCACCAGTTGCGCGAGCCTGTCCTGCCAGACCTGGACGTCGCCGCAGCAGGCGACCGAATGGGCCACGCGCGCCCTCGGAGAGCAGGTGCAGCGCACGTGCGACTCCTGCACTAAGACCGAGACGGTGCCCGGCGTCGGGCTGACGCCGCTGATCCAGGAGGAGTACGAAGCCAAGCTGGAGGTCTTGCAGGAGCTGGTTTCCGGCACGCGTAATACCACCTTCGAGAACTTGCGCGAGGCCGGCAGCACGTCGCTGCCGATCACCCGCGGCGTGATCGAGGCGCTGCGCGACGAGCCGGACCAGGACCTGCTGGCGCGGCGCCTCGCGTCCGAAGTGGCGCTGTCATCGGTGCTGGAGAAGGCGCTCCTGCTCCAACGCACGCTGCTCACGGGCAAGAAGGAGCCCAACGTCGCAGCCAACGAACTTGCGGTGCAGGCCGTGAACCATGAGAGCGACACGCTCGACCGGGAGATCCGCAACCTGAAGACGGAATTGGAGCTGCGGCGCGAACTGGCGAACAACTCGCCGATGGCCATCATCCAGCGCCACGGCACGCGGGCGGCCGGCTCGCGCGGCATCTACGAGGGCGATCCGGTACCCGACCGCCTTGACCAGTTGCAGAAGGGCAATCCCGGAGCCAGGCCATGAACGCGGAGCGCATGGCCTGGCGCCCCTTGCGCTGGCTCTTCAGCCGGCGCGCGGCGACGGCGCTGCTGTGGGCGGTGGTGCTCGTCGCCGCTGCGGTGGGTGCCAACATCGCCGGCATCTACCTGGTCGGCAGCGTGGCCGGATGGGAGCGGTGGCTCGCGGCCGCATCGGGCTACTTCTTCGTGTGGCGGCTGTGTCTGTACGGGGCCACGGTTTACGGGTGGCTCTGGATGCGCCGCCGGCTGCTGGCGCGCGAAGACCAGGACGGGGCAGATGGGCAGGCACGGCGCCGCCTGATGCGCAGCGAGATCGCGGGCGTCGTCGCCATCGTCGTGCTGGAAGCCAGCTTGTTGATGCAGGCCGCTTGAGGGGATCGAGGCCATGACGCTTTTCACGACCGACTACCTGGAGTACTACCTCACACTCGTTTCCTGGATCGTCAACAACGGCATCTGGGCGGCCCTCGTATCCAGCGGGGTATTCGCGCTGCCTTTCGTCGCCATCGTCGTGCAGGAGTGGTTGAAAGCTCGTGCTGAAGGCGCCGACGAGGGCAATAAAGGCGTGCTGAGCGCCGCCCGCATCGAGAACCGGGTCTTCGTCGCCATCGTGGTGGTGATGTTCGCCGGCATTCCGTTCATCGACGTGGACCTAAACACCATCCAGTACGACAGCTCGCGCTCGGCCCAGTGCCAGGTCAGCGTGGCGCAGCCCGCGGATACCGGCTGGTCGCAGTCCTTCAGCACCATCAACAACCAGTCGGCGAAGGTGCCGGTGTGGTGGGCGTTCATGCACGCGCTCTCGCGCGCCGTCACGGGCGCTTCGGTGGCGGCAATCCCGTGCGGCACGGACCTGCGGCAGATGCGCATGGAGATCGACGCCACGCGCATCGATGATCCGGTGCTGGCTCAGGAAGTAGCGGATTTCTCTCGGGATTGCTATGGGCCTGCACGGGCCAAATTGTTCATGCAGCGCCCTCAACTTGATGAGCAGCAGATGCACGACGTGACCTGGATCGGATCGCGGTTCTTCACCGACACGAACGGGTACTACGACACGTATCGCTCCAGCACGCCGCGCGATGACTGGCCCTATGACAGCAACCGCGACGCTGGGCTGGCCCAGGTATCCAGTGGCGGTGGCTACCCGACCTGCAGGCAATGGTGGGCTGATGGCAGCAATGGCCTGCGGGCACGGCTGCTGGGACAGGTGGACCCGAGCCTGCTCAATCGCCTGGCGGGCTGGGCTGGCTTCCTGAGCCGGGCCGAGGTGGACAATTCGGTGATCCGCGCGATCGCGTCACCGCGGCAGCAGAAGCTGAACCAAGGCAGCGTCTATACCGACTACGGCGGCCAGATCGACAAGACCTTGCCAAACATCGTGACGCGGGCTACGGGAGACGTTGGAATGGCAGTTGGCGCGATTGCCTCGTTTCCCGCGATGGACGTCGTGCGGCAGGCGCTGCCGATGGTGCTCGCCTTGCTCAAGATGGCATTGGTAATCTGCATCCCGCTCGTGCTGGTCGTGGGCACCTATGACTTGAAGACGGTCGTCACGGTCAGCGTCGTGCAGTTCGCGCTGTTCTTCACGGATTTCTGGTTTCAGCTTGCGCGCTGGATCGATTCGACGATCCTGGACGCACTTTATGGCTGGGGGTTCGGCTGGAACCGGCCGCACACCAACTTCGACCCGCTGGTGGGGCTGAACAACGCCTTCGGCGACATGCTCCTGATGTTCGTCACAGGCACGATGTTTCTGGTCCTGCCGACGTTTTGGGTCGCTGCTTTGGGGTGGGTCGGAGTTAAGGCTGGGGTGATTGCTCAGAACCTTGCTGTCGGCTCCAAGGAAGCGCGTGATAGCGCCGGGTCAGGTGTAAACAAGGTAGCCGGCAAGGTTCTGTGACAAACAGGCCAAACCTCAGTCATCGAACGGATCGTTCGGGTCGTGAGGGTCGAGCCGCTGGCCATTGGAAGAATACAGGCCAAAGCCCGCCTCGCCATTGCGCAATTCATCCTGTTGCGTCCAGCGGTCTTCATCTCTAGCCGAATTGCCAGCCATCCATACCGCCGCAACGCCCAGCAGTAGCAACACCGCCAGCCAGAAGGTGGTGTACAGCAGCACCCCGAGCGCAACCAGCTTGACCACCCACACGAGCGCGGTGGCACCGGCCGCCGCCCCCCCCTTTGACACCAACCAGCTCGATGCCCGGCGTTCGCCGCGCACGTAGGCACGCCATCCGCGACCCAAGGTGCGGCCGAGTCGTTCTGCGGTACGGATGCGTGTCGTGGTGTTCATGGTCGTCTCCTGCTATTGAGCGATGCCTATTCCAGTTTGCTCCAATCCTGCTTGCTTGCCTGTATCAGCGCATGCCAGTCGTCTGGTGGGTTCCCGCGCCCGAGCATCTTCTCGAACACGACATACGGGTCCGATTTGCTACCCGAAGACCGCAGGGTCTGTTCATCGTTGACCCAGGCGTACACGATGACCTTCGCCTTCGAGTCATACCGGAAGAACAGCCGGAACCGCCGTCCGATCTTGGCCCTTCGCCAGTGGCGGTGGGCAGGTCCCAAGGTGTTGCCCTGGCGGTACTCGTCGCGTGCCGGATCGCCTGGCACCACATCCAAGATCAACTGGCTCAAGGCCCGGAAGAGCTTGACGTTGGCATTGGACTCGAAGCCCGTCGGGTCGTTCTCCTGCGCGCGCCTCGCGGTCGCATGCAGTTTCTGCAACTGCTCGATCACGCAGTCGTGGAAGAGCAGCGTCCAGCCATGCCGTTGCATCAGAGTTCCACTTTCCCGTCGATCTCCTCGTCCAGGTCCAGACCGTGGCCAGCATGCTCCAGCATGGCGCGGGCCAGATCCTCGGGCAGGCCCTGGACGTTCCGGCCAGCTTCGATGTCGCGGGCCAGCAGGCTCAGGAATGCGCCGATGGCGGGGTCCTCATGCTCGGCATCGACGCGGGTGACGACGACTTCGCTGCCCCGCAGATCGAACGCGAGCTTGCCACCGGCATCGACGCCGAGCGCCTGCCGGATGGGCTTGGGCAGCGTGATCTGGCCTTTGGAGGTCAGCGTGGCAACTTCGTGGATGGCAGGCATGGCGGCTCTCCTGATTGCGATACCCGCATGGTAAGGAAATTTCCTTACTTTGTCAACGTGAAGCCTCACGGCGTTCTCCGAGTCCAAGAATCGGCCCATCGTAGGGCGTGAACAGCCAGCCTTCCTGCATCAATCCGGCCCTGCTGCAACCCGCATTGGCGGTGGACGGTCAGCACCCGTCGCCCTATACCCAAAGGCTGTAAAGGGTCGAAATGGCAAGGGAATGGGGTGCAAGGGGAAAGGCTCTATCCCGAAAAGGCAAAAAGGCCTCCCCGCTCGGCCCGCGACAGGACACCCGCATGCTCTCTCTGTTCCAGCGAAAACGGCCCGCGGTTGCTGCTGCTCCGACGCCACCATCGGTCACCGACCTCCCGAAAGGGTTGATGCGGCCCGAGTCGGCCGCATCGCTGCTGGCCACCCCGCGCCGGCAGAAGCTGCTGGAGCACATCTGGCAGCGCACGTCGCTCTCACGTAAGCAGTTCGCCACCTTGTACCGGGCGCCACTGGAACGCTACGCCGAGCTGGTCCAGGCTTTCCCGGCTTCCGAGGCGCATCATCACGCTTACCCCGGCGGCATGCTGGACCATGGCCTGGAAATCGTCGCCTACAGTCTGAAGCTGCGGCAGTCCCATCTGCTTCCCATCGGCGCAAGCCCCGAGGACCAGGCTGCGCAGGCTGAGGCCTGGACTGCTGCAGTCGCCTATGCCGCGTTGTTGCACGACATCGGCAAGATCGCCGTCGATCTGCACGTCGAACTGGCCGATGGCTCGCTGTGGCACCCGTGGTACGGTCCGCTGCACCAGCCGTACCGCTTCCGCTACCGCGACGATCGCGAATACCACCTGCACAGCGCGGCGACGGGCTTGCTCTACCGCCAACTGTTGGACACCCAACTCCTGGACTGGCTCAGTGGCTATCCCGACCTGTGGGGACCGCTGCTCTACGTCCTGGCCGGCCAGTACGAGCACGCCGGTGTGCTGGGCGAACTGGTCGTGCAGGCCGACCGCGCTTCCGTGGCCCAGGAACTGGGCGGCGATCCGGCGCGCGCCATGGCCGCTCCCAAGCACGCGCTGCAACGCAAGCTGCTCGACGGGCTGCGCTACCTGCTCAAGGAACAGTTGAAGCTGAACCAGCCGGAAGCCTCCGATGGCTGGCTCACCGAGGACGCGCTGTGGCTGGTGAGCAAGACGGTATCGGACAAACTGCGTGCGCACCTGCTGTCCCAAGGCGTTGACGGCATTCCTGCGAACAACACCGCGGTGTTCAACGTCCTCCAGGATCACGGCATGTTGCAGCCGACGCCCGACGGCAAGGCGATCTGGCGCGCGACCGTGACCAGTTCCACCGGCTGGTGTCACTCGTTCACGCTGTTGCGCCTCGGGCCCGCGCTGATCTGGGAGCCAAGCGAGAGGCCGGCGCTGTTCGCCGGCACAGTGGCGATCGACGCGGCGGCCACGGACAAAGGGCCCGATGTGTCAGCCACTACTCCGCCGGCCGGAGCGCAGTCAGCCTCGGAGGGCCAAGAGGTTCCGCCATGGGAGGGAGGTAACCCCTCTCGTCCAGCGAAAGGTGAACCGCTGCCCGACGCCATGGAAGACATGCTTTCGATGGTGGGCATGGTGAATTCACCCGCAACCCGGCAGGACGCTGAAGCACCTTCGGAGCCGGTGTCTGCCGCGCGTACTGAAGCGACGACCTTGACCGCACCTCAGCGTTCGTCCCCAGCGCCCAAGCCCACGACAGCGCCATCCGGAGAGCACTTCATGGCGTGGCTGAAACAAGGCATCGCTTCCCGCCGGCTCATCATCAACGACGCGAAAGCGCTCGTGCATACCGCGAGCGGCACCGCCTACCTGGTCAGCCCCGGCGTATTCCAGCGCTATGCGCAGGAGCATCCGCAAGTCAGCGCGCTGGCCAAGCAGGAGAGCCAGCAAGACTGGCAGTGGATACAAAAGCGCTTCGAGAGGCTGCAGCTGCATCGCAAGCAACCGAACGGCCTGAACATCTGGACCTGTGAAGTAACCGGGCCTAGAAAATCCCGCCGTCTGCATGGATACCTTCTGGAAGATCCGAGCCTGCTTTTCTCGGAAACGCCTCCGAGCAATCCCTATCTATCCCTGTTGGGTGAGACCAGACACTGCGAACAGACTTCAGGAAAGCAAGGGGCGTCAACATGACCTCCTCAATTTCGCCGGGGCAGTCTATTGCCGCCAAAGCGCACCTTTATTCAGACAGAGCCAAAGGCCCGATGAGCGCAGCGATGATGGAACAAGGCAGCGCCTCTCCCGTCTCTGGGCTGCACTACGCCGGCAAGAAGCATAAGGTCATCGCTCCCGACCGGGAGATTGTCTTCGAGTTCTCGCAGGACTGTCTGGACTCGGGCCGATTCGCTCCTTGACACCACAAATACAGCTAACAGGAAAGAGCATTCATGAAGTCGATCAACGTTGAAGTCGGAGGGCTTGTATCGAGCCTGAGCGGTGAGGGAGTGCGCCGCAAGCTGCTGTATCTTCACGGCGTCCATAATGCGGATGCCAACTATGTTGCGGGAAGCGCAACGATTCATCTCGACGAGCGATGCCTCAGGGTCAAGGATCTGCGCCATTGCATCTCCGAATGCGGCTATCCGGCACCGAAGCTCACCCGGACTACTGCCGCAGATGGGGCAGTGCCAAGTCAAATCTTGTGACAAGCTCGCTGGAGGTCACGGCAACAGAACCACCATGCGCCTCCGCAATCGATTTCACGATGGCAAGGCCAAGACCGGCGCCCGCCGTATTTCGTTGCCGTGCCGGATCAACTCGGTAGAATCGATTGAAGAGCTTTGGTAGATCGGGCTCAGGAATTTTCTCACCGGGATTGACCACACTGATCGTTGTCCACTGCTCATCCTGCGAGAGCAAGACCGTGATGCTCTTCCCGCGAGGAGTGTGTCGAATTGCGTTCGAGAGAAGATTGTTCAGCGCCCGGGTGAGCATTTCCCGATCCGCCGCTATGCTGCCGATCGCCCCTTTAACGCCAAGCGTAATGCCGCTATCTTCTGCCAGCGCCTCGAAATAGTCGAACAGACTCCGCACCAATTCGGACAGATCAATTGTAGACAAGCGCAAGTTGCGGGGATCATTTTCCGTTTGGGCAAGAAACAGCATGTCTCCAATCATGCGTCCCATCCGATCAAACTCTTCCAAATTTGAATAGAGGATTTCTCTGTATTCCTCGTTGCTGCGCGGCTGGCCAAGCGCTACGTGAGTCTGCGTGACCAGGTTGGTGACGGGCGTGCGCAACTCGTGCGCTATGTCTGCGGAAAAGTGTGATAGCCGGGTGAAGCCTTCCTCGATTCTCGCCAACATATCGTTGAAGGCAAATACCAGTTCCGCCAGTTCGATCGGCACATCCCGAGGATCCAACCTCACATCCAGCTTTGAAGAGCGAATCGCCCGAATCTCTTCATTGACCTTGCGAATCGGCAGATGGCCCCACTGCACCGCCAGCCAAGCCACACCGAGCGCCAGACACATGACCAAGCCGGTTGCCCACCAAAGCATGCGCTTGAACTCCGCCAGGAAGTCGAGATGAAAGCCGATGTCCATGGCGGCGACGATGCGGTAGCCGGACGCCGCTGAATCGTCAGCAGGCAGTTGTACCACCACACCTCGATATGACCTCTGATCCTCGTGCCACACGATCAAATCGTCAGCGGTGATGCGGTTCACCAACTTTTTGTTACTGTCAAGTTTCGACAGGTCAGGACCGGGCGTGGCATAGATGCTATTGCCAGACCCATCGTAGACGCCGTACGTCATCCCATGATGTCCTGCGACTGCGTTGGCCAAGTGTTGCTTCAGTTCGTCGCTTGCGATGTCACTTGCAAGCTGGTGCAAGGGCTGAGCCAAAGCGGCTGTCACTGCCTCCAGTTCGTGGGCATCCTGTTGAGCAAAGTGGTGCTCCAACGACCGGAGAATGACCCAGTTGAACACAAGAAACACCAAGGTCGTGGCGATACCAACCAGGGCCGTGACCCTCAATGCAAGCGACGCTGGACGGCTTTGCCGCGGCTTATGGCGCAGGGGCATCATCGGGCGCATCGAGCGTGTATCCCATTCCACGCACGGTGTGGATGAGCTTCGGATTGAACGCATCGTCTATCTTCGCGCGTAGGCGGCGGATGGCTACATCGATGACGTTGCTGTCGCTGTCGAAATTCATGTCCCATACCTGCGACGCGATCAGAGAACGTGGAAGGACTTCCCCCTGGCGACGGGCCAGGAGCTCAAGCAACGCGAACTCCTTGCTGGTGAGATTGATGCGTTGGCCAGCGCGCGTTGCACGTCGGCGCGCCAAGTCCAGTACCAAATCGGCAACCTGGATGCGATCAGGCTGGCTCGGAGCGCTTCCGCGTCGCAGCAGCGTCCGCACCCGCGCCAGCAACTCAGAGAAGGCGAATGGCTTGACGAGGTAGTCGTCCGCTCCCAGTTCCAATCCCTTGACACGGTCGTCCACACCGCCACGCGCCGTCAGAAAGAGTACAGGGACCTGTTTACCGGCATCTCGAAGGGCACGCACGATGCGCCAGCCATCGACATCCGGCAGCATGACATCCAAGACCACCAGATCGTATGTCTCGCCCATGGCCAGGTGGTGTCCGTCCAATCCGTTGCGCGCCAGATCCACTACGAATCCCGCCTCCATGAGACCTTGGCGGACGTAATCCGCCGTCTTGTTCTCGTCTTCAACGACCAGCAGTTTCATCGCATGTCCCATGAAATCGCTGCGGCGCAGAAAAATAGCCGCTCACGATGTACGCATTCATCCACTTCAATCAGCAATTTACTGGTTGCCAGCTTCCACGAACATGACACGAACATTACATGAATGTAATTCAAGGGTCATTCGGTGGAAAGTGCCCAACCCATAGCATGACCTGCATTGCGTCGAACTGTGCCGCTCAGGATGGGGTGGCGTTTAGAACGACTTCCGAGTCATCTATGGAGGATTTCAGGCCATGCCGCCTCGTTCACCCTTTTTTATCGTGCCCCCACAGGGCCTTTCTCGTCGGCGTTTCGTCCAAGGGTTAGCCGCCGGCGGCGTTCTCGCTGGGCTGTCCACGCCGGCGTTCAAGGCATTTGCCCAGCAAGGCTCCGCGACGCGCGGTGCCGCCCCTGTGCTAAAAGGCACCGAGTTCGACTTGGTGATCGCCGAATCGCCCGTGAACTTCACGGGCAAGCCAGGCGTGGCTACGACCATCAACGGCTCGCTGCCGGCACCGACATTGCGTTGGCGCGAGGGTGACACCGTCACAATCCGTGTGACCAACAAGCTGCGTGAAGCCACATCCATCCACTGGCACGGGATCATCCTGCCGTATCAGATGGATGGCGTGCCGGGCATTAGCTTCAAAGGCATCGCTCCCGGCGAGACCTTCACGTACCGCTTCAAGGTTCAGCAAAGCGGCTCCTACTGGTACCACTCGCACTCCGGCTTCCAGGAACTCACGGGCATGTACGGGGCGATCATCATCGACCCCGCTGGCGCCGAGACCATCCGCGCCGACCGTGACCACGTGCTGCTGTTCTCGGATTGGACCGACGAAGACCCGATGCGGGTGTTCACCAAGCTCAAGTCCCAAAGCGACTACTACAACTACAACCAACCTACCGTCTTCGACTTCTTCCGGGACGCCTCGCGCGACGGCATGGCCGCTGCGATCGACAAGCGCAAGATGTGGAACGAGATGCGGATGAATCCGACGGATCTCGCCGATCTGTCCGCCGCCACGCTGACCTATCTGGCCAACGGCGTCACCCCCGCCGGCAATTGGACGGCGTTGTTCCGACCGGGGGAGCGCGTGCGGCTGCGCATGGTCAACGGTGCGGGCAACACCTTCTACGACGTACGCATTCCCGGACTGAAACTCACGGTGGTGCACGTCGATGGTGTTGACGTGGAGCCGGTGACGGTCGATGAGTTCCGATTCGGTCCGGGCGAAACCGTCGATGTGATCGTCCAGCCACGGGATGACGCTTACACGATCTTCGCCCAGGCGATGGACCGGACAGGCTACGCGCGTGCCACGCTGGCCGTGCGTGAAGGTCTTCAAGCTCCCGTGCCTGCCCTCGATCCGGTCGAATGGCTGACCATGAACGACATGATGGGCGGCATGATGGGGGGCATGGACCATGGCGGGTCCGGCCAGGCCATGGAGATGACCGGGATGACGGGCATGACGGGCATGACGGGCATGACCGGGATGACCGGGATGACCGGGATGGGCTCGGGTTCGATGTCCGGGATGGATCATGGGGCGATGGCTGGCATGAACCACGGTGGCATGGCGATGGATCACAGCCAACACGCCGCGGCTGCGGGGGGACTGGCCGTGCCCAGCACTACTGCCCGCCACGCTCGCACCGAGTATGGTGCCAGCACGGACATGCGCGTTGACATGGCGCGCACCAACCTCGATGACCCCGGCATTGGACTGCGCAACAACGGTCGGCGCGTGTTGACCCTCGCGGATCTGCATACCCCGTCGGGGCCGCTGGACAAGAGAGGCCCTGGCCGGGAGGTCGAATTGCACCTCACGGGCAACATGGAACGCTACGCATGGTCCCTGGACGGGCTGGAGTTCGGAAAGTCCACGCCGGTGCACTTCAAACACGGCGAGCGGCTGCGGGTCATTCTGCACAACGACACCATGATGACCCATCCCATGCACCTGCACGGCATGTGGAGCGAGCTGGAAAGCCCCGACGGTCGCTTCCTTGCGCGCCGCCACACCCTGCCGGTGCAGCCGGCACAACGCATCAGCTTCCTGGTGACAGCCGACGCGCTCGGCCGCTGGGCGTGGCACTGCCACCTGATGTTCCACATGGATGCCGGCATGTTCCGCGAAGTCGTGGTGTCTTGAACCCAGCGCACAAGGAAGACCAAGAATGTCCAAAGCACTCCCCACTCGCGCACTGGCCACGACGCTACTGGCCCTGGTAAGCGTCGCCGCACAGGCACAAGCACAGAACGACCATGCTGCGCACGGCCAGGCCGACTCTCAAACGGCCGCGCCATCCACTCAGACCGTGGCTCCTGCCGCCGACCCGCACGCGGGTCACGCGGCGTCGGCGAGCGGCTCGACCGCGGCCCCGGCCATGGATCACGGCAACATGCAGATGCAGGGCGGGTCGGCGCCTCCTGACGCCCGCGATCCGCATGGCTACTCCAATGGCCTGACATTGGGATCGGGCGACTACGCCGTACCCGGTGTGCCGCGGCTGATGCTGGCCGACGAACACAGGTTCTTCTCGTTGCGCGGCGAAACCCTGGAACGCCGCTTCACGCGCAAAGGGGACGATTCCACGGCCTACGACCTCCAGGCGTGGTATGGGACGACCTACAACAAGGCCGTCGTGAAGGCCGAAGGCGATATCGCCAAAGGAAAGCTCGAAGAATCGCGTACCGAGCTTCTCTGGGGGCACGCCGTCGCACCGTACTGGGACACCCAGCTCGGCATTCGGGTGGATAACGGCGAAGGCCCGAGCCGTCAATGGTTGGCTTTCGGCATCCAGGGCCTCGCCCCCTACTGGTTCGAGCTGGAGGCGACGGGCTACGTGGGAAGTGGCGGACGTACGGCGCTGCGTGTCGAAGGCAGCTACGAGCTGCTGCTGACCCAGCGACTGATTCTGGAGCCTCGCGCCGAGTTGCAGTTCTATGGCAAGGACGACCCGGAACGCGGTATCGGCAAGGGCTTGGCCGAAGCGTCTGCTGGCTTGCGCCTGCGCTATGAATTCAGTCGCCAGTTCGCCCCCTATATCGGCGTGGAACGGGCGGGCAGCTTCGGACGCACCGCGGACTATGTGCGTGCCGAAGGCGGCCGCGCGCAGCAGACGCGCTGGGTGGCTGGCGTGCGATTCTGGTTCTAGAACCTAGCGGGTTTGATCATCTGATGAGAGGCAATCTATGAACATGCACTACGACAGAAGCCAGGGCAAAGTGCCGAGACGCCAGGCATTGATCGCTGGCTTGTTGGTGATGGCACTCGCAGGACCGAGCCTGGCGCAGAGCCGACCGATTGCCAAGGTCTGGAAGGACCCGAGCTGCGGATGCTGCAAGGACTGGGTCTCACACCTGCAAGGCGCAGGCTTCGATGTGCAGGTTCTCGACACCGGGAACACGGCAGCGCGCACGCGGCTGGGCATCCCGCAGAAGTACGGTTCGTGCCACACGGCGCAGATCGGCAGCTATGCCATCGAGGGTCATGTGCCTGCCTCGGACATTCAACGCTTGCTGCGCGAAGCCCCGCAGGCCATCGGCCTTGCGGCGCCCGGCATGCCGGTCGGTTCGCCCGGCATGGATGGTCCGGCCTATGGTGGACGCAAGGACGCCTACGACGTGCTGCTGATCGGGAAAAACGGTAGCAGCACGGTCTATCAGTCGCATCGCTGACCATCCATCAACCCTTCTCCGTGGAGATATGCCATGCAGCATCAGCACACACATACCCCCAGCGATCGTCCCCGGTTCTGGCGATCGCGCTACGGCGTGGCGTTCCTCATCATCGCCGCTGTCGCCGCGTATTTCCTGCTCAAGGAGCACACGGCACATGTTGCCGGCTATCTCCCCTTCCTGCTGCTGGCGGCTTGTCCGCTGATGCACCTGTTCATGCACCGTGGTCACGGCCACGGCGGACACGATCATGCCGCGCGTCAGGGTGAGGAAGGTGCCGCAGCCTCCAAGGAGCAGAAGCAATGAGTCGAGGCACTCGCACCGTGCGAGCACGCGACGCCGCGCTTGTCTCCTTGCGCGCGTGCGGCCTGCTGCGATCACCAGACACCAACGGTTAACGGCGGAGGGCACTTGTCACTATGAATTCACCCAGCAAGTCTTCAGGACATGAGCACGCAGGCATGGCGGCGGGTGCCACAACGTCCGGCACGCATACCCACCACCATCACGCCAGCCATGCTGGAAGTGACGATGCGGGCGGGCCCTCAAGCCACTCGCAGCCCGATGCCTCGACACGAGATCCGGTGTGTGGGATGGCGGTCACGGCGGCGTCGGAGCACCGCTCCACGCACTTGGGGAACACGTACCTGTTTTGCAGCACCGGATGCAAGGCCAAATTCGACGCCGATCCGGCGCGATATGCCAGCGGTGGCGCGGGCATAGGCACAGGCAGCGGCCATGCACCGCATCACCATGCCAGCACCGCGATTTCACCGGCCCCGGCGGCATCGCCAACCGCACCCGGAACAATCTACACCTGCCCGATGCACCCGGAGATCCGCCAGGATCATCCGGGAATCTGCCCCAAGTGCGGGATGACGCTGGAGCCTCTGCTGCCCGACCTCGACGACGACAACCCGGAGTTGCGTGACTTCTCGCGTCGCTTCTGGTGGACCTTGCCGTTGACGCTCGTGGTCCTGGCGCTGGCGATGCTGGGCGAGCGGCTACACCTGATGGACATGGCTACACAGAGCTGGGTCGAGTTGGTGCTGTCGTTGCCGATCGTGCTGTGGGCCGGCTGGCCCTTCTTCTCCCGCGGCTGGCTGTCCGTGGTCAACCGCAGCCCGAACATGTGGACACTGATCGGCCTGGGAACGGGTGCGGCATTCATCTACAGCGTCGTGGCAACCGTTGCGCCGGAAGTGTTTCCAGCTTCCTTCATGTCCATGGGACGGGTCGGCGTGTATTTCGAGGCCGCCGCCGTCATCATCTCGCTGACACTGCTCGGCCAGGTGCTGGAACTCAAGGCGCGCTCCCAGACTTCGGCGGCCATCAAGTCGCTGCTGGGGCTGGCGCCCAAGACCGCGCGGCGCATCAATGCGGACGGCAGCGAGGAAGACGTGCCGCTCAGCCATGTGCACGTCGGCGATCTGCTGCGCATCCGACCCGGCGAGAAGGTGCCGGTGGATGGCATCGTGCACGAGGGCAGCAGCTCGATTGACGAATCCATGCTGACCGGCGAACCGCTGCCCGTAAGCAAGCGCGCGGGCGACAAGGTCATCGGGGCCACACTCAACACCAGCGGCGCGCTGGTCATGCGTTCGGAGCGGATCGGCTCGGACACCGTTCTGTCGCAGATCGTCCAGATGGTCGCCCAGGCGCAGCGTTCCAAGGCGCCGATGCAACGCATGGCCGATGTCGTTGCCGGCTACTTCGTGATGGCCGTCGTTGCCATTGCGGTCACGACGCTCTTTGTATGGGGATTCTTCGGGCCGCAGCCCACCTGGGTCTATGGACTCATCAATGCGGTGGCCGTTCTGATCATCGCCTGCCCGTGCGCGCTGGGTCTGGCCACGCCGATGTCGATCATGGTCGCAACGGGCCGTGGCGCCACGCAGGGCGTGCTATTCCGCGATGCCGCGGCGATCGAGAATCTTCGCAAGGTCGATACCCTCGTCATCGACAAGACAGGAACCCTGACCGAAGGCCGACCTGCTTTCGATCAGGTCGTCGCAGCACCCGGCTTTACGAACGATGAGGTGCTGCGTCTTGCGGCCAGCCTGGACCAGGGCAGTGAACACCCCCTGGCCGACGCCATCGTGCAGGCCGCGCGTGCCCAGGGCCTCCAACTCGTGAAGCCTCAGAGCTTTGAATCGGGAACCGGCATCGGCGTGCGCGGAAAGGTTGAGCACCGGCAACTCGCGTTGGGCAACACAGTGCTGATGGAACAGTCTGGCGTATCGGTGGAACCGCTCGTACCCCAGGCCGAAGCTCTGCGCGGCGAAGGGGCAAGCGTCATGTACTTGGCTGTGGACGGGCAGCTCGCGGGCTTGCTCGCCGTATCCGATCCGGTCAAGGGCAGCACCCCCGAGGCCCTGGCCGCGTTGAAGGCTGCGGGCCTGCGGGTCATCATGGCCACCGGGGACGGGCAGACCACCGCCAAAGCCGTCGGTGCACGCCTAGGCATCGACGAGGTGCATGGTGAGGTCAAGCCGGCGGACAAGCTCATGTTGATCGAGCGGCTGCAGAAAGAAGGACGCATCGTCGCCATGGCCGGAGACGGCATCAACGACGCGCCGGCCTTGGCGAAGGCAGACGTGGGCATCGCCATGGGAACGGGGACCGACGTGGCGATGAACAGCGCCCAGGTCACGCTGGTCAAGGGCGACCTGCGTGGCATCGCTGTCGCTCGCACGCTCTCGGTGAGTACCGTGCGCAACATGAAGCAGAACCTCATGTTCGCCTTCCTCTACAACGCGCTGGGCATCCCCATCGCCGCCGGGGTTCTCTATCCCCTCACGGGCTGGCTGCTGTCGCCGCTGATCGCAGCATTGGCGATGAGCCTGAGTTCGGCGTCGGTCGTTGGCAACGCCTTGCGCCTGAGAGCGAGCCGACTGTGACCGGATTTTCTTTCTGAACCTACAGGAGCCTGCTATCGCCCAGCGAACCGTTTCTTTCGTTCCACGCCGTTGCGAAGGTGCAAGCCTTATCTCGGCACTTCGTTCTTAAACCACTCCTCACACATCAAGGTAGAAATCTCTATGACCCGTTCACATTTCATCGCCAAGCTCGTCGCGCCGATCGCTGCTGGTCTGTTCGCCACCGCCGCATTCGCGCATCCTTCGCTGGTGTCTTCAACGCCAGCCGACAAGTCGCAGGTTTCCGCGCCAGCCACCATCGAGCTGAAGTTCTCCGAAACGCTGGTGCCGCAGTTCTCCGCCGCGAGCCTTGTCATGACTGGCATGCCGGGAATGGCGAGCCATGGCCCGATGAAGATCAACGCCAGCGTCGCGGGTGCCGGCGACGGCAAGACCATGGTCATCACGCCAGCACAGGCGCTCCAGCCCGGCGACTATCGCGTCGAATGGCGTGCCGTCTCCTCGGACACGCATCCGATCACGGGTAACGTCACCTTCAAGGTGAAGTAAGCCCATGGCCGGGGATTGGTTGACCATCGTCCTGCGCCTGGCGCTTTATCTGGACCTGGCGGCGGCGTTTGGCGTCGCCATGTTCGGACTCTATGCTTTGGGCAACGACGAGCGATCCTCGACGATCTCGCGCCGCTATCGCGTCCTCATTGGCGCATCCGCTGCCATCGGCATTGCCCTGTCGATGTGGGGCATGACGGTCATGGCCAAGGCCATGTCCGGCGCCCAAAGCTACGCGGAGCTGTCAACGCACGTTTTCGACATGCTCATTACGGGCACGCACATGGGCATCGCCTGGTGCATTCGCATCCTCGCGCTGTTGGTGTGTGTGCTCGTCGCAATGTTGAAATTGAACGCTACCTTGCGATTTGCAGTGATGGCGCTCTCCACCGGCGTGGCGCTGGCGACCCTTGCGTGGGCAGGCCACGGCGCCATGGACGACGGCGTTCGCGGCTACATCCATCTTGCGTCGGATATCACCCACCTCTGGGCAGCGGGCGCTTGGGTGGGCGCATTGTTGGCGTTCTTGATGCTGGCATCCCACAAGCGGGATGTCGCGCAAGACCCGGTAGCGGTCCTCAGTCGGACGTCGAATGGCTTTGCTCGCATAGGTACAGCGATCGTGGCTGCACTCGTCGTGAGTGGAACTCTCAATTACCTGTTGATCGCCGGACCATCGTTTGATCCGCTCATCTCGACGCTGTATGGCCGGCTGCTGATGGTAAAGCTCCTGCTTTTCGCAGGCATGCTGGCGTTGGCTGCTGCCAATCGGTATCGGTTGAGCCCGAGCCTGGAGGCAGCTTTGAAGGCAGGCAATCGCGCACAGGCAGTCATCAAGCTTAGGCAGAGTCTGTTCACGGAGGCAACCTTGGCCGTTTTGGTTCTGGCGAGCGTTGCATGGCTTGGCATCTTGTCTCCCACTGGAACCTAATCCTTCATGGGCGGCAGATGACAGCGCATGAATTGAATGTAATGCACGGGTAAGCCCTCTGTAGACCGCCTGCTTCTACATTTAACGACGCGGCGCAAGTTGTCGTCGTTTTTACAAAGGAGTCGATCATGAAATCGCAAATTGTCATTGCCGCCCTGTTGAGCGCTCTCTCCGTGCCAGCCTTCGCCGGTCATGCAGCAGCCCAAGCAGCCAAGGAGATGGTTCCCTTGGCTGACGGGGGAACGCTGTACATCTTCAAGGACGGAAAGATGGCACAGGAAAGCCGCTTCGGGCGCGCCGTCTATCTCAATGTCGGGGCTTCGGTGTCGACGAAGGATGGGCGCAACATCGCGATCACCAGCAATGAAGTCGCTCGCCTCGGCTCGCTGCTACAAAAAGAGCACGGCGGATGACGCCGCGGGTGTGCGGTGCTTTTCAAAGCTTCTGCACAGTGTGACAGAGACGCGCGCCCCGATTGGGCGCGCGCGATTGGGACGCGTCACGAGCAACCACGAGCGCTCAAGATGCCAGTTTTTGCGATGTCAAGCGCATCAACTTCCCTGGAATGGATCCAGCCTCCACATCCACCGTGATTCGTCCACGGGACATCTTGCGCGAATGAGAACCTGCGAGGAGCCCGATTTATGGAGTTGCGTCATCTACGATGCTTTGTCGTCTTGGCAGAGGAGTTGCATTTCACGCGGGCGGCCGAGAGGCTGCATATAGAGCAACCCCCCTTGTCTCGCGCGATCAAGGAATTGGAAGATGAGCTTGGGGTCACGCTGTTTGACCGCGACCGCAGGGGTACACGGCTGACCGTGGCGGGGGCGGCATTCTTGCAGGACACCCGCCGACTCTTCACTGTCCTGGAGCAAGCGCGTGAGAATGCCAGAGCCATTGCCGCGGGCCTGAGGGGCAGCCTGCGCATTGCAATTTCCGATGGTGCGATGGACCCACGACTATCGGCGTTCCTAGCTCGTTGCCGCGCGGAAGAGCCCGAGGTCGAGATACGTCTCTCCGAGGTACCGCTGACCGAGCAGATACGGGGCCTACGGTCTGGCGACTTCACGATCGGATTTGCACACGCGGCGGATGTTGGCGAAGGCATCGTGGCTGAACCGATCTGGCGAGACCCGATTGTGATCGCCGTGCCAGCGCGGCACTCGCTTCTTGCGCACAAGCAAGTTCCGCTCAACGAACTTCAGGGTCACCCACTGGTTCTGTGCGACAAACTGGCCTGCGAAGGCTACTGCCGAGAACTAATACCAAGTCCCATGGACGGTCACCCATGTGCCCATGATCGCATGCCGATGGACATGATGAGCCACGGCTGATCGACGA
>NZ_BMDZ01000008.1 GCF_014636235.1 Tistrella bauzanensis | reverse complement strand
CACATCACCCGAGGGAATCAGCCCCGCAGCGCGGGGGCAAGCGGACATCGACAGGGTTGGAGCCCATTCTGCAACAGGCTCTTGGCAACGTTCCGAATGCGGAAGAACATCATGTCTTCGTATTTCGACAGGTCGGGCTTCACATAGAAGGGTTCCGTGTCTTCAGGTGGCGTCTGCTGGCCATGATCGGATTCCAGGTGGAGCCACCACCATTTGCGCTGCGGGTCCTGGGGAAGCCGGCATGCCGGATCGAGGGTTCCATAAACCACGAGATCCGAATTGCCATACACCCCCTCCTTCTTCGCACCAAAATACAGCGTCCCGTCATCATTGGTATTCTTGACCTTGAACACGGCGGAGAGGCTTCCGACCGCCATGCCCAGGGCCGAGCCGAGTGCCGCCCCCGTGCCTCCATCCTCCCACGAGTCGGCGTCGGTGCCGAATTCCGCAAGTTCTTCCCGATAATCCTCTGCCAGACGCTCAAAGATCGTCTGATTGATGGTGTCGCCACCGCCTTTCACCCGGGTTGAGAACCAGATCAGGCAGGCTTTCGCGGAGCGGGTGGTGTTCGGCGGCAGTTCAATCACCGGCCCGGCCAAGGCATAGAACGTCACCGAGAATGGGCAGGCGTTACGGACCTTGATTGTTCCCCAACTCATCGTCGTCATGTTCCTTGTCGTCATGGGATGATCTACATGTGATCTGATCCCGTTAAGGTACCTCACATGTAATTTTAATACGTATTATTTGGAAATATATCAATCTTTGATTGTGGACAAACCGGGCTTTGGGAATCCAAAGCCAACGGCGACACCCGGGCAGTTCCGCCCAGGAACGGCAGATTGCCGTCAGCAGCTATGCGCTCCGGATCCGAGCCCCTATATGCACAAGGGAAAACCTGATAGAAGCAGGACCGTTCAAGACCGCCTGCGCCGATCCCGAGGACACGAGCCCAATGACCACCGCCCACACGCAGCCGCCGCGCCCCGTCGTTCTGTGCATTCTGGACGGATGGGGATGGCGTGGACCTGCAGCGGACAACGCCATCACCCTGGCCGATACACCCAACTGGGACAGGTTGACCGCCGAGCAGCCGATGGCGTTCCTGAACACATCGGCCGAGGCCGTGGGCCTGCCGGCGGGCCAGATGGGCAATTCGGAAGTCGGGCATCTGAACATCGGTGCCGGCCGGGTGGTGATGCAGGAGCTGCCGAAGATCGACACGGCGCTCGCCGATGGCAGCCTGGCCGCGAACCCTGAGATGACCCGCTTCATCGATGGCTTGAAGGCTTCGGGCGGCACGGCGCATATCCTGGGCCTGATCTCGGATGGCGGCGTGCACAGCCATCAGGACCATATCGCCGGCATGGCGCGGATCATTGCCGGTGCCGGCGTGCCGGTGCGCATCCATGCGCTGCTCGACGGCCGCGACACCCCGCCGAAGAGCGCGCCCGGCTTCATCAGCCGGCTTCAGGACGCCGTGGCCGGCGGTGGTGACATCGCTATCGCCACCATTGGCGGCCGCTATTGGGGCATGGATCGCGACAAGCGCTGGAAACGGGTGGTGCGCGCCTATGACGTGATCGTCAAGGGCGAGGGCAACCGCTTCGCCACCGCCGCCGAGGCGATCGCCGCCGCCCATGCGGCCGACGTGACCGACGAGTTCGTCGATCCGGCGGCGATCGGCGGTTACGCCGGCGTCAGGGATGGCGACGGGCTGCTGATGGCGAATTTCCGCGCCGACCGCGCGCGCGAGATCCTGCATGCGCTGATCGATCCGGCCTTCGATGGTTTCGAGCGTGGCGCGCCGCCGCGTTTCGCGGCCGTGCTGGGCATGGTCGAATATTCATCGGTGCTGGCGCCGATGATCCCGGCGCTGTTCCCGCCCACAAAGCTCGCCAATATTCTGGGCGAGGTGGTCTCGAAGGCCGGCCGCCGGCAGCTGCGCATGGCCGAGACCGAGAAATACGCCCATGTCACCTTCTTCATGAATGGCGGCGAGGAGCAGATGTATCCGGGCGAGGAGCGCATCCTGGTGCCCAGCCCCAAGGTCGCCACCTACGACCTTCAGCCTGAGATGTCGGCGCCGGAGCTGACCGACAAGCTGGTGGCGGCGATCCGCTCGGGCGGCTTCGACCTGATCATCGTGAATTATGCCAATGGCGACATGGTCGGGCATAGCGGCATCCTGTCCGCCGCGATCAAGGCGGCGGAGGCGGTGGATGCCTGCCTGGGCCGGGTGGTCGAGGCGCTGGACGCGGTGGGCGGCTGCATGCTGATCACCGCCGATCACGGCAATGCCGAGCAGATGTTCGATCCCCTGACCAACGGCCCGCACACGGCCCATACCACCAATGTCGTCCCGCTGGTGCTGGCCGGCGGCGGCGCACCGGCCAATGTCGCACTCAGCGATGGCCGGCTCGCCGACCTGGCACCCACCGTGCTGACCCTGATGGGGCTGGAGCGGCCGGCCGAGATGACCGGCCAGGTTCTGATCAAGGCGGCGCCAGCCGCCCGCCGTGCCGCCGGCGCCTGAGCCGATGACCGGGTGCCGCCACCGCCGCCGCTCGGCCGCGGTGGCACTCGGCCTGTCTGTCCTGATCGGCGGTGGCACCGTGGGTCTGGCGGTGATGCCGCGCGCCCAGGCCGCCGACGATCCGCCCAGCGGCCGGGATCTGCAGGCAACCGAACGCGCCCGCGACGAGGCCCGCGCGCGCCGTGCCGAACTGGAACGCCGCGCCGCCGATGCCCGCGCCGAAGCCGAAGCGCTGGGTCTGCAGGCGCGGGAAGCCGCCGCCGCAGTGCAGCGCCAGGAAGCGGCTCTGGCCGAACAGCGCGATGCGCTCGCCCGCTTCGAATCCGAAATCTCGGCGCAGGAAACCGCCCTCGCCATGGAGCGCGAGCATCTGGGCCGGCTGACCGAGGCTCTGATCCGCCTGCGCCGCCAGCCGCCCGAGGCGATGATCGCCCGCGACGGCCCGGCCACGGCGCCGATCCATGCCGGCATCCTGATGGGCGCCACACTGCCGGTGATCGAGGCCGAGGCCATGGCGCTGCGCCAGGCGCTTGAGGAACTGGCAAAGGCCCGCGCCCAGGCCGAGCGTCAGCGCGGCCGGATCGACGCCACCCGCACCATGCTGGAAGGCGAGCGCCTGCGTCTGGCGCAATTGATCGAGGACCGCCAGACCCGCGCCAGCTCGCTCGACAGCGAGGCCACGCAGGAAGCTGCCCGCGCCCGCGATCTGGCCGAGCGTGCCAACGGTATCCGCGATCTGCTGGTCGCCCTGGAGGCCGACCGGGTGGCGCGGGCGCCGGTGGTGAAGCCCGCAACGCCCGAGGAACGCGCGGCGGTGGTGCCACGGGCCAAACCCAAACCGCCGCCGCCGCCACCTCCCCCTCCACCGCCCCCGGCGCCGGTGCCGGTGCAGGTGGCGCGCACGGCCCCGCCTCCACCACCACCCCCGGCGCCATCCGCCCCCGATACCGGGCCGCCACCGCGCGATCCGCTGATGCCGCGGGTCGCCGGCGCGCCGGTGGAGCGGCAGGTGGCGGCGCTGCCGCCGCCGGCCCCGGGGGCCGGCATGGTGCGGCGTCTGCCGGTTTCGGGCCGGATCATCGCCCGGTTCGGCGAACCGCGCGAGGGTGTGGAACGCTCCGGCATCACCTATGAAACCCCCGCCGGCGCCACTGTTCTCACCCCCTTTGCCGGACGCGTGGCCTTTGCCGGTCCGTTCCGGCATTATGGGCTGCTCTTGATCGTGGAACACGGCGACGGATATCATACCCTTCTCGCCGGCTTCGGCCGGCTGGACGCCCGTGTCGGCGATCGCGTCACCGCCGGCGATCCGGTTGGCGCCATGGCCGACGGGGGGGGAACAGCCTATCTCTATCTAGAGGTTCGCCGCGGCGGAGATCCGGTCGATCCGGCCCCGCTGCTTGCACGCGCCAATGGAGGCTGACCGCCATGGCGGCTGAGACACACACGCGGCGACCACAGCACACAGCCGGGCGGGGCAACGCCGGGCAACATATGGCCGGGCAGCACATGGCCATACAGAACAGGGCCGCGAAGGGCACCGCCGGACAGCCGGCAGGCGGCAGACGGTCGACAGGAAAGGTCGAGACGAAGATGCGACGCGGATTCGTCACGGGGCTGGTCAGCCTCGTGGTCCTCTCCCTGCCCCTGGTGGGCAGCGCCGCCAACCGGGACAGCTATAACCAGCTCAACCTGTTCGGTGAGGTGTTCGAACGCATCCGCCGCGACTATGTCGAGCCGGTCGACGATGCGAAGCTGATTGAAGCCGCCATCAACGGCATGCTTCAATCACTGGATCCGCATTCCAGCTATCTCGATGGCAAGGCATATCGTGACATGCAGGTCCAGACCCGCGGTGAATTCGGCGGGTTGGGGATCGAGGTCACCATGGACACTCAGCTGGGGCTGGTGCGGGTGATCTCGCCGATCGACGGCAGCCCGGCCGACAAGGCCGGCGTGCAGCCGAACGACCTGATCGTGGCAATCGATGGCGAGCAGGTTCAGGGCCTGACGCTGGCCGATGCGGTGGAACGCATGCGCGGCCCCGCCGGCAGCACCATCGTGGTCACCTTGCGGCGCGAGGGCGTGGCCAAGGAGTTCGACGTCACCATCACCCGCGCGGTGATCCCGGTCGACGCGGTCAGGGTGGAGCCCAAAGGCTCGATCGGTTATGTCCGTCTGCGCAGCTTCAACGAGCGCACCGACGAACAGCTGGAAGACGGGATCGAGAAGCTCCGGCGCGAGATCGGCGGCCCGATGACCGGGCTGGTGCTTGATCTGCGCAACAATCCGGGCGGTCTGCTCGATCAGGCGGTCGCCGTCTCGGACTCGTTCCTCGAACGCGGCGAGATCGTCTCCACCCGCGGCCGCGACCAGAATGCCGTGCAGCGTTTCCAGGCGCGCGGCGGCGACGTCGTCGACGGCATGCCGATGGTGGTGCTGATCAATGGCGGCTCTGCCTCGGCGTCGGAAATCGTCGCCGGCGCCTTGCAGGATCACGGCCGCGCCGTGGTGCTCGGCACCAAATCCTTCGGCAAGGGCTCGGTGCAGACGCTGATCCCGCTGCCGGGGCATGGCGCCATGCGGCTGACCACCTCGCGCTATTACACGCCGTCGGGACGCTCCATCCAGGCCAAGGGCATCGAGCCCGACATCCTGGTGGAACAGGCGGTCATCTCTCCCTCCGGTGCGGTGGTGAAGCCGCGCAGCGAGGCCGATCTGCGCGGTCATCTGGAAAACGACCAGGACGCTGGTGCCAGTCCGGCCGATGCGGTGCCGGCCGAGGCGAAGCCCGACGGGCCGGTCGGCGCGGCGCCGGAGGCGGGCCAACCGGGCGCGGATCAGCCGGGCGCAGGACAGCCGGGGACCGATCCGGCGCCGGATGGCGGCATTCCGCCGGCGGCGATCGGCACGGCGCCGACGCCGGGCAGCCAGGAAGACTATCAGTTGCAGCGGGCGCTGGAACTGCTACGTGGCGTGGCACTGTTCAGCCGACCGGGCAGTTCTCTTGCCCTGAACCGCTGACGGCCGGGGGCGGGACAGGCGATCATGGCGGCATTGCGCATCCGCAGGACCGATGACCCGCCCCGCGGGGCGGCTCCGGCCGTGTCGGGATCGCGGACGATCTGGACGATCACCGGCCTTCTGGCGCTGGCAGGGCTGGCGGCGGCGGCGCTGATCGCGCTTGCAGCGTCGCTGGGCGACGCCCCAGACACGGCCGCTGACGATATGGCGCAGGCCCAGGTGGTGATGCCGATGCCGGTGTTCCAGGACGCCGAGCGCCGCACCGCCACCATCACTGAAAGCGCCGACGAGGCCCGTGCGCGTGCGGCGCTGGAAGAAGCCCGCGCGGCGGCGCAGGCGGCTCCGCCGGCCCCGGCCGCGCCGCCACCACCGACCGGCCCGGACACGCCGGTGGTGATGTCGGCAAACCCCGCCCCCGGTCTCAGCCAGGAAAGCGACCAGGGGCCGTTGCCAGTGGTGGCCAGCGACGGCCGTGCGCCATGGCAGGTCTATGCCCGCCCCTTCGACCGCAGCGACGCCCGGCCCCGGCTGGCACTGGTGGTGGGCGGGCTGGGCTTCTCGGAGGCAACCACCCAGGCCGCGATCGACCTGCCCGGTGCCGTCACCCTCGCCTTCTCGCCCTATGCGCCGGAACTGAGGCGCTGGATCGAGCGGGCGCGGATGGCGGGCCACGAGGTGATGCTGGAACTGCCGATGGAGCCCGATGGCTATCCGCGCAACGATGCCGGCCCCGCCGCGCTTCTGACCACGCTGGAGCCCGACCGCAACCGCGAACGGCTGCACTGGACGCTCAGCCGGGCCACCGGCTATGTCGGCGTCAAGCCATTGATGGGCGAACGTTTCCTGCGTTCGCCCCAGCATCTGCGGCCGGTTCTGGATGAAATGCAGGAACGCGGCATCATGATCGTCGCGCAGGAGAACGAGGCGACCGATATCGGCGTGGCGCTGGCTCGCGAGATCGGTGTGCCGCGGGCGCTGGCACGGTTCACGGTGGATGCCGTGGCGACCCCGCAGGCGATCGACCAGCGGCTGAACGCGCTGGAGGCGCTGGCGCGGCGCGACGGCAAGGCGCTGGCGGTGGCGGAAGCCTGGCCGGTGACGCTGGAGCGCATCGCCAACTGGATCGCCACGGTCGAAGCCCGCGGCTTCGCCTTCGCACCGGCAACAGCCCTTGCCGATGCACCGGGCCTGGCGCCCGATGGCGGCGCCGTGCCGCCTCCTCCCGGCCAGACGGCACCCGCCCAGACGGCCCCCACCCAGACACCGGCTTCCCAGACACCGGCCGGCCCACCGCCTGCGTCCGACGGCACCGCCGCCGGCCACAGCCCCGGCACCCAACACTGAGCGAGATCCATGGCCGCGAACCCCGCCGATCTGCCCTATCGCCCCTGTGTGGGCGTGATGCTGCTCAACCCGGCCCGCGAGGTCTTCGTGGGCCAGCGGATCGACACCACCGCCGAGGCCTGGCAGATGCCCCAGGGCGGCATCGATCCGGGCGAGACGCCCGAGGTGACGGCCATGCGCGAGATGGCCGAGGAGATCGGCACCAACAATGCCCGCATCCTGGCCGAAACCCCTGACTGGCTGACCTATGACCTGCCGGACGCGTTGATTGGCAAGGTCTGGGGCGGGCGCTATCGCGGCCAGCGCCAGAAATGGTTCGCGATGGAGTTTCTGGGCGGGGACGACGAGATCAACCTTCAGACCGCTCATCCGGAATTCAATCGCTGGCGCTGGCTGCCGGCCCGCGACCTGCCCTCGATGATCGTGCCGTTCAAGCGTGACCTCTATCGTCAGGTGCTGACCGCCTTCAGTCACCTGCTGCCCTGATCGCGGCCACGACCGGGCGATACCGCGGTTGACGGCGGGGTGGTTTGCGTTCACCGTTATATCTACATGGATATAACGAGGGTGCCCATGAAAGCGCTGTTCGCCGGCCTTGTCGTTCTGCTGCTGCACCTTCAACCCTCGGCCGCCGCCGACCGGCCATTGCTGGTCTTCGCCGCCGCCAGTCTCGCCGAGGTGATGGCGGACGCGAGTGACGGCTTCACCAGGGCGGGGGGCACCGCGCCCAAGGTGTCGCTGGCCGGCTCCGGCACCCTGGCCCGCCAGATCATTGCCGGTGCCCCCGCAACGCTGTTCATCTCGGCCCATCCGAAATGGGTGGCCGAGGTGGAAAAAGCCGGGCTGGTTGCGGAAACCCGGCCCTATGCCGCCAATCGTATCGTTCTGGTGGTGCCGGCCGGATCCGCCGCCACCACCTCTGGCGCCACCACCTCTGTTGATGGTGATGACGGCGATGCGGCGATCATCGCCATGATCGACCGGCTGCTGGGCGCCGATGGCCGGCTGGCGATCGGCGATCCGGCAAGCGTGCCGGCCGGCCAGTATGCCCGTGACGCGCTGACCAGCCTTGGCATCTGGCAAAGGGTTGAACCGCGCACCGCCCCCGTCGAGAATGTCCGCGTGGCACTGGCGCTGGTCGCGCGGGGCGAGGCCCCGGCCGGCATCGTCTATGCCTCGGACGCCGCGGCCGAGCCGGGGGTCGCCGTGCTGGCGGTGCTGCCTGAACGGCTGCATGCGCCGGTCCGCTATCCGGCGGCGTTGATCACAGCCGGCGGCGCCGACGTCTCCGCCGATGCCACGGCGTTTCTCGACTATCTGACCGGGCCTGAGGGCGCTAAGATCCTGCGTCGCCACGGGCTTGAGCCAATCGACCGCTGATCCCCATGCCCGCGGCCGCCCACGACGCCATACCCAGCCGAGGACCGCGCCACTGTTGACTGATTTGAGCTGGCTGGGCCTGGGCTGGCTGGGTGCCGCGGAGCGCGATGCCATCGGCCTCAGCCTTCAGGTTGCCGCAACCGCGCTGGCGGGATTGCTGCCGCTGGCGATTGTCGCCGGCTGGGTGCTGGCGCGCTGGCGGTCGCGGGCACGGATCGTGCTGGATGTGATCGTGCATCTGCCGCTGGTGATGCCGCCGGTGGTGACCGGCTATCTGCTGTTGCTGGCCTTCGGGCGCAAAGGTGCTATCGGCAGCCTGCTCGACCAGCTCTTCGGGCTGGTCTTCGCCTTTCGCTGGACGGGAGCCGCGCTGGCGGCGGCGGTGATGGCGCTGCCGCTGGTGGTGCGGCCGATCCGGCTGGCCTTCGAAGCCGCCGATCCACGGCTCAACCAGGCGGCCGCAGGCCTGGGCGTGGCTCCCTTGCGCGCCTTCCTGACCATCACCCTGCCGCTGGCCCTGCCCGGCATCCTGGCCGGCACCATTCTGGGCTTCGCCAAATGCCTGGGTGAGTTCGGCGCCACCGTAACCTTCGTCTCCAACATTCCAGGCGAGACCCGGACCCTGTCGCTGGCCGTACAAACGCTGCTGTCGGCGCCGGGGGGCGATGGTCCGGCCCTGCGGCTGGCGATGGTCGGGGTCGTGATCGCGATCGGGGCGCTGGTGCTGGCCGAGACCGTCACCCAGTCGATGCGTCGCCGGCTGGGGCTGAGTGCCGTGCCCCCCTCCAGACCACGGCGGCTGGCATGACGATCGACATCCGACTGCATCATCAGGTGTCCGACGAGTTTGCCCTGGATGTGTCGCTGACCTTACCGTCACGCGGGGTTACCGCTGTCTTCGGCCGATCCGGCGCCGGCAAATCCACTCTTCTCGCCATCCTGTCCGGGTTGATCACCCCGGATATCGGCTACATCGCCATCAATGGCGAGCCGGTGGTCGACAGTGATCAGCGTCTGTGTGTCGCCGCCCATCGCCGCCGGATCGCGGTGGTGTTCCAGGACGCGCGGCTGTTTCCCCACCTCACCGTGCACGGCAATCTGGATTATCCCCGCCGCCACGGCCCCGCCCGTCCGGAACCCGGCCGGTTCGACGCGGTGGTCGATCTGCTGGGGCTGGAGCCCTTGCTGGCGCGGCGGCCACGGACCTTGTCGGGCGGAGAGGCCCAGCGTGTCGCGCTGGGGCGTGCGCTGCTGGCCAGCCCGCGGCTGCTGTTGCTGGACGAACCGCTGGCGGCGCTCGACGGTGCGCGCAAGGACGAGATCCTGCCCTTCCTCGACCGTCTGACCCGCGAAGGCGGGGTGCCGATCCTCTATGTCAGCCACGCGCTCGACGAGGTGATGCGGCTGGCGGGCCATCTGGTGCTGATGGACCATGGCCATGCCCTGGCCAGCGGCCCGATCGCCCGGGTGGCCAGCCATCCGATGCTGGCGGCGATTGCCGGCGAGGCTGCACGTGGTGGCATGCTGCATCTGGTGGTCGCGGGCCCACCTGACAGCGACGGACTGCTGCCGTTACGCCCCCAGACCATGCATGGTGGTGAAGATCCGACGCTGCACCTGGCAGCCGGTGGCGCGCCGCCGGCCCCTGGCACGGCCGTGCGGCTCAGAATCGCCGCGCGTGACGTGGCCCTGGCGCTGGATGCGGCGGCACTCGACCGGGCCGGGGTCAGCATCCGCAACCGCCTGCCCTGTCTGGTGCGGTCGGTGGTCACGGAAGCCGACGGTCTGGTGGCGGTGACACTGGATCTGGCGGGAGCGGAGGACGGGCGCCGTGATGATGTGCTGCTGGCGCGGATCACGCCGGCCGCGGCCCGCGATCTGGGGCTTCAGCCCGGGCTGCCGGTGCTGGCCCTGATCAAGAGTCTCGCTCTGGGGCCGGTATAACCGCTGTGTCCGGAGCCTCGACGGCCGGTCCCGCCAGATCGGCGATCATGGCCGCCGCATCGGCCGCAGCGGCGGACGCAGCCGCCAGCGCGGCATCATAGGCGGCCAGCACCTTCAGGCCCGCCTCCGTCAGCACGGCACCGCCGCCGCCGCTGCCGCCGGTCTGGCGGGTGACCAGCCTTTCGGCAAAGTCGCCGTTCATCGCCTCGATCAGCCGCCAGGCGCGGGCATAGGACATGCCCATCTCCCGGCCGGCCGCGGCAATCGAGCCTTCCGCCGCCACATGGCGCAGCAATGCCGCCTTGCCCGGCCCGAACCGCCGGCCGCCGGACAGGTCGATGCGCAGCGACAGTGTCGGCCGGGTGGCGGGGGGTTGGGCTGGCACGAGCGGCGGCCTGGCCATCAGGATCAGGCGGCCCGGCGTTCCAGCCAGCCGACCTTGCGGCGCATCAGCCACCACGACGCATCGCTCAACAGCCGCGCCACCCGGCTCTGCGGGTCGATGCCGGCGGCCTTGCAGGTCATCATCACCGCGCGCTCCACATGCGGGCGCTTGTACATGCCATAGGCGCGCTTGCTGTAGGCGGCGATGCAGCCATTGCGGTCGTATGGCTCGGGCAGCTGGTTGGCACAGTGAAAGGCATAGGCCAGCTCGTCATCCTCGGTCTCGCGGATGCGGCTGAGCGCAATCATCAGCCGCCGGGTCGGGCCCAGTTGCTCACGCTCCAGATACCGGTTCAGATGGTTGAGGAACAGCTTGTAGTGCCGCAATTCGTCGGCGCGGATACGCATCGCGATCGACTTCAGCACCGGTTCCTCGGTTGCCGCCGCCATCGCGCCATAGAAGGACGAGGTGCCGACCTCGACGATACAGCGTGCCACCAACTCGCCCGAGCGCGACCCGCGCACCGACTGTTTGGCATCCAGCGGCAGGGTCACCTCCCGGGTGAAGCGGGCGAAGGCGGTGTCGAAATCGAAGGATGGATCGGCATGTTCCGCCCAGCGCCGCAGGGCGCGGCCGTGCTGCACCTCTTCCTCCGCCCAGTCCTTCGCCGCCTCGCAGAACGCGGGGTCGTCGGCGAAGACGCTGCACAGATAGGCGGCGTAATCATAGCCGTTATGCTCGACCAGAGCCGCTGCCTTCACGGCCTTCAGAATTTCGGGATCGACCTTCGACGGATCGAAGTGGTCCCAGGCGATATCCTCGATCGTCCAGTGTTTCATTGGGGATACCCGCGTCAGTCCGGTTGACGGTGGGCCGGGAAAAGCGGCCTTCGGCCCTTCCCGGTCGGTCGCATGCGGAGCGCTGCCGGCGCGTTCTTAACAATTGGTGAACATGGGCCGGCGTTCAAGGCCACATCATCTAATCCCATTCTCGGTGATGCGGCGGTTGTTGCGGGTGACAAAAAAAGAGCGACCAACCCCTGCGGGCGGCCGCTCCTTGATCACATGCCGCCTCGGGAACCGATGCGGCATGTGGCAGTTCTTGTCTGGTTCGGGGCGGCACTGCCCGGCCTCCCCACGATCGGGGACCGGCGCGCTGCCCCGGATCCGATCAGGCAACCGCCTGAATCAGAGCCTCGGCTTCCAGAACCTTGCGCTCGGCTGTCGCGCGCTCGGCGTCGTCACGGGCCAGCGAGAAATCCTCGCGGGCCGATTTGGCGCGGGCCTCGGCGTCGGCGCGGCTGACATCCTTGAGGTTGAGGGCATCCTCGGCGAGCACGATGCAGCTCACCTCGGTGACCTCGACCATGCCACCGGCGACGAACAGACGATCGGCGACCGTCTGACCCTCATAGACCTCGATCACCCCCGGGCTCATGGTGGCGATCAGGGGTGCGTGGCCGGGCAGGACACCGAAATGTCCTTCCGACCCCGGGACGACGACCATGTCGACGTCCCGGGCCAGAAGCAGACGCTCCGGCGAAACCAGCTCGAACCTGACCTTGTCCGACATCGGTCAGCGCCCTTCTTTCTCGTGGATGGCAGGCCTTGTGGATCGCAGGCCGCAAGATGTGGTGAAATCCACGGCCTCAGGCCGCGGCCTTCGCCATCTCACGGGCCTTCTCGATCGCTTCGTCGATCGAGCCAACCATGTAGAACGCCGCCTCGGGCATATCGTCGTGCTTGCCCTCGATGATTTCCTTGAAGCCGCGGATCGTCTCTTCGAGCGACACGAGCTTGCCGGGGAAACCGGTGAAGACTTCGGCGACGTGGAAGGGCTGCGAGAGGAAACGCTGCATCTTGCGCGCGCGCGCAACCACCAGCTTGTCCTCTTCCGACAGCTCGTCCATGCCCAGAATGGCGATGATGTCCTGCAGCGACTTATAGGTCTGCAGAACGCGCTGCACCTCACGGGCGATGCGGTAGTGCTCGTCACCGACGATGCGCGGGTCGAGCATGCGCGAGGTCGAGTCGAGCGGATCCACCGCCGGATAGATGCCAAGCTCGGCGATCTGGCGCGACAGCACGGTGGTCGCGTCCAGATGGGCGAACGAGGCCGCCGGCGCCGGGTCGGTCAGGTCGTCGGCCGGCACGTAAATTGCCTGCACCGAGGTGATCGAGCCCTTGCGGGTCGAGGTGATCCGCTCCTGCAGACGACCCATTTCGGTCGCCAGCGTCGGCTGATAACCCACGGCCGACGGAATACGGCCCAGCAGCGCCGACACTTCCGAACCCGCCTGGGTGAAACGGAAGATGTTGTCGACGAAGAACAGCACGTCCTGGCCTTCCTCATCGCGGAAGTATTCCGCGAGGGTGAGACCGGTCAGCGCCACGCGGGCACGGGCTCCCGGGGGCTCGTTCATCTGACCATAGACCAGGGCGACCTTCGAGGCCCCCAGATCGTCCGGCTTGATGACCCCTGAGTCGATCATCTCGTGATAGAGGTCGTTACCCTCGCGGGTGCGCTCGCCGACACCGGCGAACACCGACACACCACCATGCGCCTTGGCGACGTTGTTGATCAGCTCCATGATCAACACCGTCTTGCCGACGCCGGCACCGCCGAACAGACCGATCTTGCCGCCCTTGGCATACGGCGCCAGCAGGTCGATGACCTTGATGCCGGTGATCAGGATCTCGGCCTCGGTCGACTGCTCGGCGAAGCTCGGGGCCTCGGCGTGGATAGGCGCGGTGTGGGTGGCGTCGACCGGGCCCTTCTCGTCGATCGGCTCGCCGATGACGTTCAGGATGCGGCCGAGCGTCGCGGGGCCCACCGGCACGCTGATCGCGGCGCCGGTGTCGACCACGTCCTGGCCGCGGATCAGGCCTTCCGTGCCGTCCATGGCGATGGTGCGGACCTGGTTTTCACCCAGATGCTGCGCCACTTCCAGAACCAGCTTGTTGCCGTTGTTGTCGGTGGTAAGCGCGTTCTGGATCGCCGGCAGGTCGCCGTCGAACTGCACGTCGACAACGGCACCGATGACCTGGGTAATCTTGCCGACCTTGTTCTTCATGCTGTCGCTCCCGTCGGAACTCTCTAAAACCTGCGGGCGGGCCACCGGGCAGTCTGGCAAGACCGCGCCCCCGGGACCGTCGTTACAGCGCCTCGGCGCCGGAAATGATTTCGATCAGCTCGCGCGTGATGACCGCCTGACGCGTGCGGTTGTATTCCAGCGTCAGCTTGCCGATCATGTCGCCGGCGTTGCGGGTGGCGTTATCCATCGCCGTCATCCGCGCGCCCTGCTCGCTGGCCGCGTTCTCAAGCAGACCCTTGAAGATCTGGATCGAGATGTTGCGCGGCAGAAGGTCGGCGAGGATCGCCTCCTCCTCAGGCTCGTAGTCATAGACGGCACCGCCGCCCGTGACCTCGCCCTGATCGTTCGCCGCGTCGGGCGCCGCGAACGGCACCAGCTGCTGCAAGGTCACGATCTGGGTGATCGCCGACTTGAACTGGCTGTAGACCATGGTGGCGACGTCGAATTCGCCGGCCTCGTACATCGCGATCACCCGGTCGCCCACCTGCTGGGCTTCCGAGAACGCCAGACGCTTGCGGCCCAGGCCCTCGATGGTCTCGACGATCAGATGGCCGTATTCGCGGCGCAACTGGTCGCGGCCCTTGCGGCCCACGCACAGCACCTTCACCGTCTTGCCCTGGGCGACCAGAACCTGGATCTGGCGCTTGGCGGCGCGCACGATGCTGGTGTTGAAACCACCGCACAACCCGCGATCGGCGGTGGCGACGATCAGCAGATGAACGTCATCGCGACCGGTGCCCGCCAGCAGCTTCGGCGTCGTGTCGATCACGATCACGCGTGACGCGAGCGAGCGCAGCACCCGGTCCATGCGCTCGGCATAGGGACGCGAGGCCTCGACCTGCTCGGTCGCACGACGCAGCTTCGACGCCGCGACCATCTGCATGGCCTTGGTGATCTTCTGCGTCGCCTTGACGCTGGCGATGCGGACTTTGAGATTTTTCAGGTTAGGCATTCGGCTGACCCTTGATCGACCCGATCGGCTTGTGCGTGCCGGACGACGCCGCCCGCATCATCCGGAGTGTATCCGGCGATACGGGCGGCGCCCCTGAGGCATCCGCCGGATCAGGCGGCGAAGGTCTTGGCGACACGCCCGACGACAGTGACGAGCTTCGCTTCCGTCTCGTCCGAGAGCTTGCCCTCGGTCGCGATGGCATCGAGGATCGCCTTGTTCTCGCCGCGCAGATCGCCCAGCAGCGCCGCCTCGAACTTGCCGATCGAATTGACCGGGATCGCATCGAGATAGCCGCGCACGCCGGCGAAGATCACGCAGACCTGCTCTTCCATCTTCAGCGGCGAGAACTGGGGCTGCTTCAGCAGCTCGGTCAGACGCGCGCCGCGGGCCAGAAGCTTCTGGGTCGAGGCGTCGAGGTCGGAACCGAACTGAGCGAAGGCCTCCATCTCGCGGAACTGCGCGAGGTCGAGCTTGATGCGGCCCGCAACCTGCTTCATCGCCTTGGTCTGAGCGGCAGAACCCACGCGGGACACCGACAGACCGACATTGATGGCAGGACGGATGCCGCGATAGAACAGGCCCGTCTCAAGGAAGATCTGACCGTCGGTGATCGAAATCACGTTGGTCGGAATATAGGCCGACACGTCGCCCGCCTGGGTCTCGATCACCGGCAGGGCGGTCAGCGAGCCCGAGCCGCGCTCCTTGCTCATCTTCGCGGCGCGCTCAAGCAGGCGGCTGTGAAGATAGAACACGTCGCCCGGATAGGCTTCACGTCCCGGAGGACGACGGAGCAGCAGCGACATCTGGCGATAGGCCACGGCCTGCTTCGACAGATCGTCATAGATGATCAGCGCATGCATGCCGTTGTCGCGGAAGTACTCGCCGATCGCGCAACCCGAATAGGGCGCCAGGAACTGCAGCGGAGCGGGCTCCGACGCGGTCGCGGCCACGACGACGGTGTATTCCATCGCGCCGTTGTCTTCGAGCGTCTTCACGATCTGCGCCACAGTCGACCGCTTCTGGCCGATCGCGACATAGATGCAGAACAGCTTCTTCGAGTCATCCGAACCGGCGTGAGCCGCCTTCTGGTTCAGGATGGTGTCGATGGCGACGGCGGTCTTGCCGGTCTGGCGGTCACCGATGATCAGCTCGCGCTGACCACGGCCGACCGGCACCAGGGCGTCGATCGCCTTCAGGCCGGTCTGCATCGGCTCCGACACCGACTGGCGCGGGATGATGCCCGGGGCCTTGCTTTCGACCAGCGAGCGCTCGGTCGAGGCGATCGGACCCTTGCCGTCAAGCGGATTGCCCAGCGCGTCGATGACGCGGCCCAGCAGGCCACGGCCCACCGGCACGTCCACGATCGACTTGGTGCGCTTGACCAGCGAGCCTTCGCTGATGGCACGGTCTTCGCCGAAAATCACGATACCGACATTGTCGGCTTCGAGGTTCAGCGCCATACCCTTGGTGCCATCGGCGAATTCGACCATCTCGCCAGCCTGGACCTGGTCGAGGCCGTAGACGCGCGCGATACCGTCACCGACGGACAGCACCCGCCCGACCTCGGCAACCTCGGCCTCGGTGCCGAAGCTGGCGATCTGCTCCTTGATGATCGCCGAAATTTCAGCGGCGCGGATGTCCATCATCCAACCCCTTTCATGGCGAGTTTCAGACTGTGCAGCTTGGTGCGGATCGATCCGTCGATCATGCGTGAGCCGACACGCACGACCAGCCCGCCAATGAGTGACGGATCCACGGTCGTGCGGATCGCAACCGCACCGCCCACCGCCTGCTTGAGCGCGGTTTCGAGCGCGCCTTTCTGCTCGTCGGTCAGGGCATGAGCCGAGCTGACCTCGGCGATCACTTCACCGCGCGCCCGGGCGACCAGCGCCTCGAAGGCACGGATCATGGCCGCGAGGGAGAACAGCCGCCGCTGGCTCGCCACATAACCGACAAAATTCCGGGTGAGTTCGCTTACGCCGAGTGTATCGGCGATCGCCGTCACCGCCTTGACCTGGTCGTCTCGCGACACGATCGGGCTGCGCACCAGGCGAGAGAACTCCGCGCTCTCGTCCAGCAGCTGCCTGAATCGGGCGAGATCGCCGGTCACCGCATCGAGCGCTTCACGCTCCTGCGCCAAATCGAACAAGGCGGTCGCATAACGCCCCGCCAGTCCGGTCGCATCCGCTTGCGCACCTGCCACTGGGACCGTCCTGAAGCCTGTCGTGGGAAAAAAACCGACGAGGCCCTGCGGTCACGCAAAGAACACGTCAGCAGGACCAAGGCCATGGCGGACGTCCTCTGTTGAGAGCCGTCACGCCAAGGGCAGGCGATACCTAGCACAAGCACCGGGGAGGCGCAACCCGCGTCGCGACAGCGAAAATCGCCGTTCTGTCGCCGTTGTGCCCGACGGCCGCATCCGCACATCGCCCCCGCCTCGGGCCGCACGCGGCGACGGCACCGCGATGATCGATGTTCTGTCGTGCATCAGGGCCGATGTCCGGTCACCGAAAGCCTGACCACCTGCCGGTCATCGAACGTTGCGGCCGCCTCACAGAAAGCTCTGCGGGTCCACATCGATCTGCACGCGGATGGCGCCCCTGACCGGCACCAGTTCCCGCGCCCGCGCCATCGCCAGCGGCAGATCCGCCGCCCGATCAGCCATCGCCAGCAGCCGCAGCCGGTGGCGGCCGCGCAGCAGGCCGATCGGGGCCGGCGCCGGGCCCAGCAGCCGGGCGCCGGGGGGCAGCGTCCGGCGGAGCGCGCGGGCGAACAGATCGGCGGTGGCGCGGGCATCGCCGACATCTGGTGCCGAGACGATCACCGCCGCCCAGCGGCCATAGGGGGGGGCACCGGCCTGGCGCCGCGCATCGGCCTCCGCCTCAAGAAAGCCATCCCGGTCGCCGGCGATCAGCGCCCGGATCACCGGATGGCCGGGGTCATAAGTCTGAAGCAGCACCCGCCCGGGCCGCTCGGCGCGCCCGGCGCGGCCGGCCACCTGGGCCAGGAGCTGATAGGTCCGCTCCGCCGCACGCAGATCGCCGCCCGCCAGCCCCAGATCGGCATCCACCACCCCCACCACGGTCAGCTTCGGGAAATGATAGCCCTTGGCCATCATCTGGGTGCCGATCAGCACGTCCACCGCGCCTGCCTCCATCCGCCCGATCAGCTCCGCCGCCGCCTCGGGCCCGGCAATGGTGTCGCTGGTCATCACGGCCACCCGCAGATCTGGCAGCAGGCCCGCCACCTCTTCGGCCAGCCGCTCGACACCGGGGCCGCAGGGCGCGAACTTGTCCTCGGCGCCGCAATCCGGGCAGGCATCGGGCAGTTTCTCGTCATGGCCGCAATGATGGCAGATCAGGCGCGGCCCGCCCGCCCGCAGGCGGTGTTCCACCAGCCAGGCATCGCAGGACGGGCAGCGCATGCGATGGCCGCAGGCCCGGCACAGGGTCAGCGGCGCATAACCCCGCCGATTGATGAACAGCATCGCCTGTTCGCCGCGCGCCGCCGCATCGACGATCGCCTGTTTCAGAGGCTCCGAGACGAAGCGCACCGCCGGCAGCCGCTGACCGCGCATGTCGATCGCCTCCACCGCCGGCATCACCGCCGCGCCATGGCGCGCCGCCAGACGGCGGCGGTGATAGCGGCCGCGTTCGACATTGGCCAGGGTTTCCAGCGCCGGCGTCGCCGAGGCCAGCACCACCGGCACCGCCTCCAGCGCACCGCGCATCACCGCCATGTCGCGGGCATGATAGATCACGCCCTCCTCCTGCTTGAAGGCGGCATCGTGCTCTTCGTCGACCACGATCAGCCCCAGATCGGCAAAGGGCAGGAACAGCGCCGAGCGCGCGCCCACCACCACCGGCACCCGGCCTTCCGCCACCGCCCGCCAGGCGCGGCGGCGATGGGCATGGCCCAGTTCCGAATGCCAGCTCAAGGGTGCCGCACCGAAGCGGGCGCGAAAGCGTTCAAGCCATTGGGTGGTCAGGGCGATTTCGGGCACCAGCACCAATGCCTGCCGGCCGCGGCGCAGGGCGGCCGCGATCGCCTCGAAATAGACCTCGGTCTTGCCCGAGCCGGTCACGCCGTCCAGCACCTCGACCGAGAAACCCTGCGCCACCGCATCCACCAGGGCCGCCGCCGCCGCAGTCTGGTCGGGGCCGAGCGCCGGGCCGGGACGCTCCGGGTCGGGCGCCGGCGCCTCATCGCCCCCCCGGCCGCCGGGCCGCTCGACCACGGCCAGAACCCCGGCCTCGATCAGCCCGCGGACCACACCATCCGAGACATCGGCGGCACGCGCGACATCGGCCACTGATGGCGGCGTATCGCCGGCCGCGGCCCCGGCCGATATCACCTCCAGCACCGCCCGGCGCTGGGCGGTCAGCCGGCCCTGTGGCGCCGCCCCGGTCAGCACCAGCCCGGCCTCGGGCCGGGGCGGATCCAGCGCCTCGTCGATCGGCAGCACCATGCGCAGCACGCCGGCCGGCGGCGACACGGTATAGCTGGCCACGGCATCCACCAGCCGCCGCAGCGGCCCCGACACCGGCGGGCAATCGCGCCGCCCGGTCACCGGCTTCAGCCGTGTGGCGGCCAGATCGCCTTCTCCCGGCCCCCAGACCACGCCGGTGATCTGGCGCGGCCCCAGCGGCACCCGCACCACGGCGCCCGGGGTCAGATCCAGCCCCGGCGGCACCAGATAGTCCAGCCGGTCCAGTCGCCCGCCCGCACGCCCCGGCTGGCCGCCCATGGCCTGCAACGGCAGCACCGCCACCCGGTCACCGGCCCTGAAGAGCCGCGCATCGGCGTCGCATGCGGGCTTGGCGCTTGTATCCTGGGTGGTCATCGCATAAGCAACCGTCGGAAATGAGCAGGCAACCGGGCCGGCCGGTTTGCGCGGATGCCATCATGCAACTGGCGACCGCGCAAGGGTTTCGTTAAACTCCGCGTCACACCGGCAGCCGGCGGTCCCTGACCCCGGCGGCGACCGGGCCGGGCGCCATCAGCGCCCTCTCCCCGGCCCATGTCGCCGCCTGAGCGCCCGCAATATCCGCCCTGCATGGCGGACAGCCGCCGATCACAGCCCCGGCGGCCAGCCGCCGATCACAAGTCTCCCGAGGCCCGCATCATGAAGTTCTTCGTCGATACCGCCGACATCGCCGAAATCCGTGAGCTTGCCGCGACCGGTCTGGTCGACGGCGTCACCACCAATCCGTCGCTGATCGCCAAGAGCGGCCGCAAATTCGTCGAGGTGATCGAAGAGATCTGCGCCGTCGTCGCAGGCCCGGTCTCGGCCGAGGTGACAGCGCTCGATCACGAGAAGATGCTGGCCGAAGGCCGGTATCTGGCGCGCATCGCCCCTAATGTCACCATCAAGGTGCCGCTGACCGTCGATGGGTTGAAGACCTGCAAGGCACTGTCCGACGAAGGCACGCCGGTCAATGTCACGCTGTGCTTCTCGCCCGCACAGGCGATCCTGGCCGCCAAGGCCGGTGCCCGCTTCATCTCGCCCTTCGTCGGCCGGTTCGACGACATCGGCGCGCGCGGCATGGATCTGATCGAGCAGATCGTCGAGATCTACGACAATTACCCCACCTTCCAGACCGAGGTTCTGGTGGCGTCGGTGCGCCATCCGCTGCATGTGGTCGAGGCCGGCCGCATGGGCGCCGATGTCGTCACCGTGCCGCCGAGCGTGCTGCGCCAGATGTATCAGCACCCGCTGACCGACAAGGGTCTGGCCGCGTTCATGGCCGATTGGGAGAAGACCGGCCAGACCGTGCTCTGACCCGCACCCGATGCGAACCCGCCCCGCACCGGCTCCCTGATGGCGCGGCCCCCTGATGGCGCCGTCCCTCTGATGGCGCCGTCCCTCTGATGGCGACAGGGGCCGGTGCGGAGACCGAGCCTTCCAAGGATGACCGACACCCCGCGATGACCAGCAGCTCCGATACCGCCGCACCCGCCACCGGACGTCCGATCGAAGACGCCGACGTGCTGGCACACCTCGCCCGCAACCCGGATTTCTTCCAGCGCCATCCGGCCGCACTCGAAGGGCTGACCCTGCCGGGCCGCCGCCATGGCGACGCCGTTGTCGACATGCAACGGTTCCAGATCGAGCGGCTGTCACGCACGGTCGACGACATACGCAGCACCCAGAAGCGGTTGATCGGTACGGTTCAGGCCAATGCCGACATCGAAACCCGGGTCCGGGCCTCGGTGATTGCCCTGGTCGGCGCCGGCAGCCTTGGCCGGTTGAACGATCTGCTGGTTCAGGCCCTGCCGCAGGCTCTGGGCATCGAGCGGGCGTTTCTTGCCACCGAGGCCGAGCCGGCCGGCCTGCCGGCGGGCATGCTGGCCCTGCCGCGCGGCAGCGTCGATCGTCTGGTCGGCGCCGGCCGCGACCTTCGCCTGCGCGGTCGCATCGCCGATGACGACCGCCCGCCGCTGTGGACCGGTGCCGAGACCGTGCGCTCAGATGCGATCGTGCGCCTGAAGCCGCGTGCCGGCATGGCGCCGATGCTGCTGGTGCTGGGCGACAGCCGCGAAGCGACCTGGCATGACGGCCAGGCCAGCGATCTGCTGGATTTCCTGGCGGCGGTGATCGCCCAATGTCTGGCCCGGCTGTGGCCCGCCGCCGGCTGACCGGCGCCGCGACCGATGCCGTGGCCGGCGCCGACGGCGCGGCGCCATCGGCCCTGACCCTGCCCGCCGACATCGCCGCCGCCGTGGCCGACTGGGATCGGTGGCTGGTGGCCGAACGGCGCGCCGCGGCGAACACTATCGATGCCTATCACCGCGACCTCAAAGGCTTCCTGGCCTTCATCCAGGACTGGAGCGGCGGACTGGACAATCTGCCGGCACTGGCCGCGATCGAGATTTCAGGATTCCGCGCCTGGATGGCCAGCCGGCGTTCAGCCGGGCTGAAGCCTGCCTCCACCGCCCGCGCGCTGGCGGTGGTGCGCGGTTTCTATCGCCGGATCGATCGGGTGCATGGTCTGCCAGCGCCGGGGCTGGCCGGCATCGGCAGCCCGAAACATGCCCGCCCGGCACCGCGGCCGATGACGCCGGACGAGGCCGGCCGGGTGACGGCGCTGGCCGCCGAGATGGCGGCCGAGGGAGGGCCCGCCTGGATCGCTGCCCGCGAACGCGCGCTGTTCGCCCTGTTATGGGGGGCGGGGCTGCGCATCGGCGAGGCGTTGGGCCTGGATGGCCGCGACTGGCCGGGCCTGCGCGACCGCCAGCCGGCACTGACCGTGCGCGGCAAGGGTGGCAAGCAACGCCGCGTGCCGTTGATCGCGGCGGTGACCGAAGCGGTGGAGGCCTATCGCGCCATCTGTCCGCATCCTCAGACGCCGGATCGGCCGATCTTCACCGGCCTGCGCGGCGGCCGGCTGGACCGGGCGGTGGCCGAACGCCACATGGCCGCGGCCCGCCGAGCGCTGGGGCTGGACGACAGCGCCACGCCCCATGCCCTGCGCCACAGCTTCGCCACCCATCTGCTGGATGGCGGCGCCGATCTGCGGGTTATCCAGGATCTGCTGGGCCATGAAAGCCTGGCAACCACCCAGCGCTATACCGCCGTCGCCACCGAACGGATGATCGCCGCCTATACCGCCGCCCATCCCCGCGCCCGGATGCGCGGGGATGGCCCCGACCCGCAATCAGACGACGACCCGCAATCAGACGGGGGCCCGCAATCAGACGGCGGATCGGCGCAGACATGACAGCCGGGCCACAGCCCGGCTTCAATCGCCGTGCAGCAGTGCCAGAACCGTATCGATATCCGGATCATGCGGCTTCCAGTCCGCCGGCACGCCCGGCAGAAGCTGCGGCGCGCTGACCCCCAGCTCATTCGAATACTGGTCGATATGGGTGGCCAGGATCAGCCGGCCGATCTGGCCCAGCACCGTGGCCTTGCCCGGCTGCGGCGGGTTCTGGGCGGTCACCGGATTGGCGTCGGTGAAGGCCGGCCACGGGTTCCAGACCGGATCGGTCTTCAGCGTATAGCCCTGGGCATCGGTGGTCTCGGTATAGGTGAACAGACCCCAGTTGCTTGAAAAATCGGCGGCGCCGAAGGTCTGATGCGGGATGTTGGCATAGGTGATGTCCTTGATCCGCCGCTCCATGTAATGCACCAGACTGGAGACGGTATAGCCGACACTGATCGTGCCCGATCCCAGCATGCCGAAGATGCTGGGATAGTTGCCGGCGGCATCCTTGTCGCCGATCACGCTGGGCAGCATGTTCCAGGCCCGTGGCACCACGTCGTGCAGATTGACGTAGTCGGTGGCATCGGGATAGCCGGCGGTGAACAGATCCAGCCAGGCCTGATTGCCGGGCGTGGCGCCGGCCGAGGGCAACAGGTTGATCGCCCCCCAGCCGCTGCTGGTCGGATCGGGATAGAGATAGAAGGCAAGCGTCGGCGACAGGGCGCCTGCCAGGCTGTGGCCGGTGAACCACAGCGTCGACCCGCCATCGGCCTTCGAGGCCAGGAAGGATTTCAGGCTGCCTTGAACCGGATCGGTCATGCCCAGCAGGGCGCTGATGCCGGTGGCGGTGCCGGCCGAGATCTGCGGGGTGGTGGCCGGCAACACGTCGTGACGCTTGACCGTGAACGGGATCTGGGGCGGCCATGTCGCGGTATCATGGGCGTAGACGTCGAAATCCTCGTCGATCCAGTCCATCAGATTGGCGGCATTGGTGGCGGCGATCGCCACAACATAGGTCGCGAGCGAGGGGCTCCAGGCGACATACATCGAATTGGTCGCATAGAGCGACAGCAGCTTCGCGCCGGCCTTCAGGGGCGCCACCCACACGCAGGGCCCCCACACCACCTGCCAGTCGCCACCCGCCAGTTCGGCATTGGTTTTCGCGAAGAACCCGGTCCAGGCCGGCCCCTGATAGGCGGCGAAGGCACCGGTGGACGACAGATCCTGCAAGGTGCCGCCATTCAGCCCGGCGGCCATGTAGTCGACAAGTTCGGTATCGTAACCGGAGGTCGTGGCCTTGATGCCGGCGACAGCGTTTGACGCGAGGCTCAGCATGAACACGGTCTGGTTGATGTCATAGGCCATCTTTGACGCATCCCTCGTAACCGTCCCGCTTCGCGGGGACATGTGGCAACAAGGTTATGCTAGCACGTCGAATATAGACGGTAAGTTGCAGTTCAGATCAATTTTTGGCCTATGTGAGGCAGTATCAGCCATATCACCGGGCGAGCAGCGCTTCCGGCCGGTCACCGGCCGCAACCCGCAGCAGGCGCATGCGATCGGGCACCACCAGCATGCGGCCGCGACGTTCCACCACGCCGTCATCCTGAAGCTGCGACAGCACCCGGGCAACGGTTTCGCGTGCGGTGCCGACCCGAGCGGCGATGTCGCGCTGCGCCGGCAGCCGGTCGACCACCCAGCTTCCGGGAATGGCGGCACCGCCATCCACCGGCCGTGCCAGACGCAGAATCTCCACCGCCACCCGTTCCACCGCCCGCAGGGTGCTGAGATCCATGATCCGTTCGTCGCAGGCACGGATGATCCGGGTCAGGCGCAGCATCACCTTGCGCGCCACCGTCGGCTGTTCGGTCACCAGCCGGTCGAACAGCTGCGGCGACAGGGCCGCCAGCCGACAATCGGTCGCCGCCACCACCCGGGCCGATCGCGGCAGGCCGTCGATCGCCGACAGCTCGCCGAAATAGCCTCCGGCCTCGATCCGCGCGAACGAGACCTCGCGGCCGGTCAGGGCATAGTTGATGATGTCCACCACCCCGTCGAGCACCAGGAAAACATCACGATTGCTGGTGCCGTCATCGGCGTCCAGCACCACGGTGCCCGCAGCATGACGCGCGGTGCGCACCTGCGCTGCCACCGCGGCAAGGCCGGTACGCGGCAGATCCGACAGCAGATCGATGCGGGCAAGCTCAGCAGCCAGCGTACTCATCGGCAACAGGCTCCTCGCGAACGGTCCGACGGGGCGGAACAGGTCATGGACAACAAGGCGTGCCGCCGCAGCCAGACCGGCCCGCTAAAAAGCCGGACACATCCACATCACCACAGCCAGGGACGGCGAATACGCCGACACGTTAAACATGGTGACAGGCCCCTGTCCACCTGCCGCATGCGGCAACGCAGAAACATGCGCCGCAGCGCGTCATTCCGGCCCGCAACTGCGAGACAGAGCCGGTTTCGCGTCTCAGCCACCGCCCTCGGCGTCTATCCGGCCACCCGATCGAGCGCCGCACGCATATCGTCCGACAGATCCAACGCGGCGGCAGCCAGATTTTCACGCAGATGCGCCACCGACGCGGTGCCGGGAATCAGCAGGACGTTGGCCGACCGGCGGAGCAGCCAGGCCAGCGCCACCTGCATCGGCGTGGCACCGAGCTGGCCGGCCACATCCGACAGCACCGATGACTGCAGCGGCGAGAATCCGCCCAGCGGAAAGAACGGCACATAGGCGATACCGTCGCCGGCAAGCTGATCGATCAGGGCATCGTCGCCGCGATGGGCGATGTTGTACATGTTCTGCACGCAGACGATGGTCGCGATCTCGCGCGCTTCGGCCACCTGCGTGGCCGTGACGTTGCTCAGACCGATATCCCGCACCAGCCCCTGGCGCTGCAGCCCGGCCAGAACCGCCAGTGGTTCCTCGATCGAGCCCTCGGCCGGCCCATGCGCGTCGAGCATGATCCGCAGATTGACCACATCCAGCACATCCAGCCCCAGATTGCGGAGATTGTCGTGCACCGCCCGGGTCAGCGCTTCCGCCGAGACATCCGGCTGCCACGAGGCGTCGTCGCCGCGTCGGGCCCCGATCTTGGTCACGATGGTCAGATCGCGGGGATACGGGTGCAGTGCCTCGCGGATGATCTGATTGGTGACATGGGGGCCATAGAAATCGCTGGTGTCGATATGATCGACCCCCGCTTCGATGGCCTCGCGCAGCACCGCCAGTGCCGCCGCCCGGTCTCTGGGAGGGCCGAAGACGCCCGGGCCCGCCAATTGCATGGCGCCATAGCCGATCCGCTTCACGCGGCGGTCGCCAAGAAGGAATGTGCCGGCATCGTCAAGGCTGGTCATAGAGATCCACTTTCATTGCCACGTCTTGCCTTCCAGGTCGCCGCCGAGTATATGAAGGATCCTTCAGCTTTTGAATTCGCTTTCCATGGCCTCCACCGCAGCAGCGTTAAGCCCCAGAAAAACCCCGGTTCAGGCGCGATCGGCGGCAACGATCGCGGCCCTGCATGCCGCCACGATTCAGGTTCTGACCCGCGAGGGCCTGGGCCGCTGCACCACCACCCGCATCGCCGAACGCGCGGGCATGTCAGTCGGCAGTCTGTATCAGTATTATCCGAACCGTGACGCGCTGTTGTCAGCGGTTCTGGAACGGCATCTGGACGACGTGGCCGGCACCATCGAACAATGCTGTGGCGACCAGCGCGGCAGACCGGTTGCCGAGATGGCCCCGGCCCTGGTGACCACCTTTCTTGCCGTGAAGCTGCGCGACCCCGCGCAATCGAAGGCCCTGTATGCGGTGGCGCGCGAACGCGGCGGTCCCGCCCTGGCCAAGGCCATGCAGGCGCGCATGGTGGCGGCGATCGCAGCGATGCTGGCCAGCGCCCCCGACGCCGGCTTCGACGACCCGGTCCTGACCGGCACGATCGCGTTCAACGCCCTGGTTGGGCCGGTCCGGGCCCTGCTGGAAGGGCATGTTCCGGCGGATATCGAAACCCGGCTGGAAGACCAGCTTGTCCGGCTTCTGACAGCATATCTGAAGACCCACCAGCTTTGAGCATTGCCGGCAACCGGCGCAATCTCAGGGGCCGGGCGTGAATTCGGGAAGCATCAACTCGACACCGCGGCTGCCGGCGGCGCTGGCCCCGGTAACCGTCAGCCTGTCGGGCAGCCGGCCGTTCATCCGGCCCTCCACCTGCCCCAGAAGATCGCCGAACAGGCCATCGCAGAGCATGCTCCAGCTCCCGGCCAGCGGGATAGGGTCCAGCGGGTCGGTCACCCATTCCGGGCCGATCGGGGGCGGCTCATAGGCCACGCTGTCCAACTGCCAGCTACCACGACAGATGGTCGGGCGCGGTCCGTCGCGCTCGGCATCGGGGCCGGCGAACAGCATCAGCATCTGGCCCTCGGCCCCGGCACGCAGGCCGATGCCGATGCCGGTGACATAGGCCACCCCGCGCCACAAACCCAACGGTGCCTGCACCGGGGGTGGGGCATCGTCGCCGGCACCGCCGGCGGCGGCGCCAGCCGTTATCTGCGGCAGTGCCCGCACGGCGATGTCGACCAGCACCGGCCGACCCAGCGGCGCGCGCGGCGGCGCCCCCTCGCCCAGAACCCCGATCGAGCCCACCACCACCGCCGCCAGATCGGCGTCATAACGCCGCCCCGGCTCAAGGCAGTGGAAACCGGCCGCCACCGCCGGCGGCACCCCGGCATCGGCCTCTGCCGCCATGGCGGTCGCGACCTGCAACTGGTCGCCGGACGGATCGGGGACCGGCGTCGTCCCGGATGGGCCAGCCGCAGGTGTGGAGTTGTCGGCAGGTGTGGGGCTGGGGCGCGCCGATGCAGCCGGCACCGCATAGCCGAACGCCGCCGGGTCGATCGGCGTCAGAAAGCCGATACAATCGCGCTCGGTCACCCGGAAGCGGTCCACCGGCAGCGGGCCCAGCCGGCTCGGCACCACCGCCAGCGGCGTCACCGCCAGATCGACCGACCCCTGATCGTCCTTGAAGCTGAACAACTGGTCGAAGGTCAGGGTCGGCCCGCGCGCCTCCACCGCCGCCACCGCCCCCAGATACAGGCCCGCCATGGGCTCGGCCTGGGTCGACGGCGCCCAGAAGGCGCCCTCCGCCGCCACCTCGCCATCCGGCAGCAGGTAATGGCGGGCAATGTCCGGCGCCGTGTCGACGCCATAGCGCGCCGCACGGAAAATCAGCCGGCCGCTCTTGGGCGCGATCCGCGACCACCGGCCGGCTTCCGGTGGTGTGTCCAGTTCGGCGGGGACATCCAGCTCTGCCGGCAGGTCCTCATCCGGCAGCACGCCCGACTCTTCTGATGGCACATCCGACTCTGGCGACGTATCCGGGGCCGGCGCGCCGTGCGATGCGGCAACCACGCCCGCGTCACCGTCACCGGCACCGGTGGGTGCCGCCCCTGCCGCCGGTGCCATGATCAGGGCAGCCGCGGTCAGCACCGCCGCCAGCAGGCGGCGGCCACGGGCCGCATCGTCATTCCGGGGGCCGGTTGGCATATTGTTATCCCCTGCCTCCACCAGACATCATCTCTACACCCGGCCGCGTCCCCGCGCCGGGCGGGGTGGCAACCGGCAGCGACGATACCCGCTTATACGTGAAATCAGAAGAGCTTCGCCGCGCCGCCACCCGTCAGCCCGGCCATTGAACGGAAAACGCCCGGCAGCGGTGATCCGCTGCCGGGCGTGTCCTTATGTGTCGTGTCGTGGTGCGGCCCCAACGCCGGGGCCGGCCGCGTCACATGTTGAGCGTGCGGCCATCCACCGCCAGTGCCGCTTCCTTCACCGCTTCTTCAAGCGTTGGATGGGCATGGCTGGTGCGGGCGATGTCCTCGGCGCTGGCCTTGAACTCCATCGCCAGAACCAGCTCGGCGATCAGCGTGCCGGCATCGGGGCCGATGATATGGGCGCCCAGAATCCGGTCGGTCTCGGCATCGGCCAGGATCTTCACGAAGCCGTCGGTATCGCCCACCGCCCGCGCCCGGCTGTTGGCCGAGAACGGGAACTTGCCGGGCTTATAGGCGACGCCGTCGGCCTTCAACTGCTCCTCGGTGCGCCCCACACTCGCCACTTCCGGCCAGGTGTAGATCACGCCGGGGATCAGGTTATAGTCGATATGACCCGACTGGCCGGCGATCATCTCCATGACGATCACGCCCTCTTCCTCGGCCTTGTGGGCGAGCATCGGGCCGTGGATCACATCGCCGATGGCGCGGATGTTGGGCACATTGGTGCGGAAATGGTCGTCGACCTCGATCCGGCCGCGCGGGCCGGTGGCGATGCCGACCGCATCCAGGCCCAGCCCCTCGGTATAGGGACGGCGGCCGATCGACACCAGAACCACATCCGCCTCGATGGTCTCGGCCTCGCCGCCCTTGGCCGGCTCAACCGTCAGCTTGACCGTGTCGCCGCTGGTATCCGCGGCCGTGACCTTGGTCGACAGCCGGAATTTCAGGCCCTGGCGGCCCAGAATCCGCTGCAACTGCTTCGAGACCTCGCCATCCATCTCGGGCGTGATCCGGTCCATATACTCGACGACCGTGACCTTGGCGCCCAGACGGCTCCAGACCGAACCAAGCTCCAGGCCGATGACGCCGCCGCCGATCACCACCAGATGCCCCGGCACCTTGTCGAGTTCCAGCGCGCCGGTCGAGGTGACGATCCGCGTCTCGTCGACGGCGACGCCGGGCAGATCGACATGGGTCGATCCCGTGGCGATGATCACCTCGCGGGTCTTCAGCGTGGTGGTGCCGCCATCGGCCAGCGCCACCTCGATCGTGTTGGCGTCGACCAGACGGCCGGCGCCCTTCACGTAATCGACCTTGTTCTTCTTGAACAGGCCCTCGATGCCGCCGGTCAGCTGGGTGACGACCTTGGTCTTGCGCGCCATCATGGCGGCGAGGTCAAGTTCGACCCCGCCGACCTTGACGCCGTGCTCGGCCATGCCCTTGCTGGCTTCGACATAGAGTTCCGACGACTGCAACAAGGCCTTCGACGGAATGCAGCCGACATTCAGGCAGGTGCCGCCCAGGGCGCCACGCTTTTCAACGCAGGCCACCTTCAGGCCAAGCTGGCCGGCGCGGATCGCGCCGATATAGCCACCGGGGCCGCCGCCGATGACGACGACGTCATAGGTCTGAGCGTCGCTCATGTCATGCATCCTTCATACGGTCGCGGGGATTGCTGTGGCGATCAGAGATCGAACAGCAGCCGCTCCGGGTTCTCGATGCACTCCTTCACGCGCACCAGGAAGCTGACCGCTTCCTTGCCGTCGATCACCCGGTGGTCATAGGACAGCGCCAGATACATCATCGGACGGATCACCACCTGGCCCTTCTCGGCCATCGGGCGGTCCTGGATCTTGTGCATGCCCAGAATGCCCGACTGCGGCGGGTTCAGGATCGGCGACGACATCAGCGAGCCATAGACACCACCATTCGAGATGGTGAAGGTGCCGCCGGTCAGTTCTTCCATCGTCAGCTTGCCATCGCGCGCCTTCACGCCCAGTGCGTTGATGGTGGCTTCCACGCCGGCGAAGGACAACTGGTCGGCATCGCGGACCACCGGCACGACCAGGCCCTGTTCGGTGCCCACTGCCACGCCGACGTCGTAATGGTTCTTGTAGACCAGCTCGTCGCCGTCGATCTGCGCGTTGACCGCCGGATATTCCTTCAGCGCCGCGATCGACGCCTTCACGAAGAACGACATGAAGCCCAGCTTCACGCCGTGCTTCTTCTCGAACCCGTCCTTATAGCGGCTGCGCAGCGCCATCACCTGGGTCATGTCCACCTCGTTATAGGTGGTCAGGATCGCGGCGGTGTTCTGGGCATCCTTCAGGCGCTCGGCGATGCGGCGGCGCAGCTTGGTCATGCGCACGCGGGTCTCGCGCTCACCAGCCGGCTGGGGTGCCGACGGGGCCGAGGCCTTGGGCGCGGCCGGTGCCGGAGCAGCCGCGGGCTTCGCCGCAGCAGCGCGCTGCACATCATCCTTCATCACCCGGCCGTCACGGCCGGTGCCTTCGACCTGCCCGGCATCGATGCCGGCATCACCGGCGGCCTTGCGGGCGGCAGGCGACAGGATCTTCTCAGCCTGGGCCGCCGCGGGCTCGGCTGCCGGAGCAGGCCTGGGGGCTTCGGCCTTCGGGGCTTCGGCCTTCGGGGCCTCGGCCTTCTTCGGGGCCTCGGCCGGCTTGGCGGCGGCGCCCTCACCTTCGCCGATCACGCCCAGCAGCGCGCCGACTTCGACGTCCGCGCCTTCCTCGGCCATGATGTCGGTCAGCACGCCGGCCGACGGCGCATTGACTTCGAGCGTGACCTTGTCGGTCTCCAGCTCCACAAGCGGCTCGTCGGCCTCGATGCGGTCACCGACCTTCTTGAACCACTGGCCAATGGTGGCTTCGGTAACCGACTCGCCCAGGCTCGGAACTTTGATCTCGACGCTCATCACGATCCCGATTTCGTTCATGTCCCGGCCTTGTGGCCGGGAAGCTACACACGTGGGGTTAGGTGGCGTATCCACGCACAGATGACAAGGCATTAACGCACAAACCGGGCCGCATGACTGTCATGCGGCCCGGTCTTGCATCGATCAGCCTGCCAATGCGTCGTCGATCAGCGCCCTTTGCTCTGCAACATGCTTGTGGTGCGAGCCGGTGGCCGGTGCCGCCGCCTCGGGCCGCCCGGCATAGCGCACGCGCTTGCCGGCCGCACCCATGCTGTCGATCAGGTCGTCCAGACGCGGGCTCATGAAGAACCAGTAGCCCTGATTCTTCGGCTCTTCCTGTGCCCAGACCAGATCCGCGTTCGGATAGCGGCGCAGTTCCTCGGCGATCGAGGTTGCCGGGAACGGGGCGAGCTGCTCCACACGGATGATCGCGACATCGTCGATCTCGCGGTTGCGGCGCTCTTCCAGCAGGTCGTAATAGAGCTTGCCGGTGCACAGCACCACCCGACGGACCTTGTCGGAATGACGCAGCCGGTCCACTTCGCCCAGCACCCGATGGAAGCTGGAGCCGGGGCCCATATCCGACAGCTTCGACACCGCCAGCTTGTGACGCAGCAGCGACTTCGGCGTCATCATGATCAGCGGCTTGCGGAACTTGCGGTGGATCTGCCGACGCAGGATGTGGAAGTAATTCGACGGCGTGGTGCAGTTGGCGACCTGGATGTTGTCCTCGCCATACAACTGCAGGAAGCGTTCAGGCCGCGCCGAGGAATGCTCCGGCCCCTGGCCCTCATAGCCATGCGGCAGCAGCATCACCAGGCCCGACATGCGCAGCCACTTCGATTCCGCCGAGCAGATGAACTGGTCGATCATCACCTGCGCGCCGTTCACGAAGTCGCCGAACTGCGCTTCCCAGACCACCAGGGCATTCGGTTCGGCCATCGAATAGCCGTATTCGAAGCCCAGCACCGCATATTCCGACAGCAGGCTGTCGACCACCTCGTAAGACGCCGCGGCGCCCAGATTGTTCAGCGGGATATAACGGTCTTCGGTCTTCTGGTCGATCAGCACCGAATGGCGGTGCGAGAAGGTGCCGCGCCCGACATCCTGGCCCGACAGACGCACCGGATAGCCCTCGGTCAGCAGGGTGCCGAAGGCGAGCGATTCGCCCAGCGCCCAGTCGATCCCCTCGCCGCTCTCGATCGCGTCACGCTTCTGGCCGAGCTGGCGCAGGATCTTGCGATGGACGTTCACCGTTTCCGGATTGTCGGTCAGCTTGAAGCCGATCTCGCGCAGCCGTTCCAGCGACACCGCGGTCGATCCGCGGCGGTCGTCGTTCGGCGCGCGCGAATAGCCCTTCCAGACGCCCTCGAACCAGTCGGCCTTGTTGGGGCGATAGGTCTTGGACTGCTCCAGATCCTGTTCAAGCTGCTGATGGAAAGTCTTCAGCGCGCCATCGACCTCGTCACGGGTCATCACGCCGTCGCCGACCATGCGGTCGCCATAGACCTGCAGCAGGGTCGGGTGCTGCGCGATCTTGCGATACATCAGCGGCTGGGTGAACGAGGGCTCGTCGGCCTCGTTATGGCCGTGGCGGCGATAGCAGAAGATATCGAGCACGACATCCTTGTGGAAGGTCTGGCGGAATTCAGCCGCCAGCCGCGACACATAGACCACCGCTTCCGGATCGTCGCCATTCACATGGAACACCGGCGCGTCGACCATCTTCGCCACATCCGACGGATAGGGCGAGGAGCGCGAGTATTTCGGGCTGGTGGTGAAACCGATCTGGTTGTTCACGATCACATGGACCGTGCCGCCGGTGCGATAGCCCTTCAGTTCCGACAGCGCGAAGCATTCCGCCACGACGCCCTGGCCCGCGAAGGCCGCGTCGCCATGCATCAGGATGCTCATCACCTTGGTGCGATCGGCATCGCCGCGCTGCATCTGCTTGGCGCGCGCCTTGCCGACGACGACCGGGTTCACCGCTTCCAGATGCGACGGATTGGCGGTCAGCGACAGATGCACCGTGCGGCCATTGGCCAGCGTGCGGTCGGCCGACGTGCCCAGATGATACTTCACGTCGCCCGAGCCCTGAACGTCCTCAGGGGTGGCCGAGCCGCCGTTGAATTCGTTGAACACCGCCGTGAACGACTTGCCCATCACCGCGGTCAGCACGTTCAGACGCCCGCGATGCGGCATGCCGAGGACGACTTCCTCGCAGCCCAGATCCGACCCGCGCTCAAGGATCGCTTCCAGCGCCGGGATCAGGCCTTCGCCGCCTTCCAGCGAAAAACGCTTGGTGCCGGTATATTTGATGTTCAGGAACCGCTCGAAGCCTTCGGCGATCACGACCTGGCCGAAGATCCGCTTGCGGGTCTCGGTGTCGAAGGCCTGGTCGGGGCGGTCGGCCTCGATACGGGTCTGCAACCATGCCTTCTGTTCGGGCGACTGAATATGCATGAACTCGACGCCGACCGTCCGGCAATAGGTCGCGTTCAGCTTGTTCAGCACCTCGCGCAGCGTGGCGCTGCTCAGCCCCAGCACGCCGTCGACATAGAAGGTGCGGTCCAGATCGGCATCGCTGAAGCCATAGGAGGCCGGGTCCAGTTCCGGATGGCCGGTAGGCGCTTCCAGGCCCAGCGGGTCCAGATTGGCCACCAGATGGCCGCGCACGCGATAGGCGCGGATCAGCATCAGCAGCCGGATGCTGTCCACCGTCGCGGAACGTTCCCCCGAAATCTCGGTGGCCTGGCCGTTCAGCGGACCGACACGCAGTTCGGTCGCGCCGTCCAGGGGTGCGACGAACCCCCGGGTCTCGGCACTGCCATTGGTCGCCGTCGCGGGCACCATGCCGGGCGCCCAGGGGGCGCCCCGCACTTCGGCGAGGACGGACGCGGCTTCGTCGCCCAGATCGGCGAAGAACCCCTGCCAGCTTTCATCGACCGACGAGGGGTTCTGAACGAAACGCGCGTAGAGATCGGCGATAAAGGCGCCGTTGCTCCCGAACAGGAACGAAAGTTGCTCGCTTTGCGCAGCCATCTTGAGCATTGGGAGCGCCGCTTACGCGGCGCCCTCTCCAGGTTTGGGTCTGGTTCGTGACAGATCCGTCAGCCTCGGAGCACCTGAACCATGGTGCTGCCAAGCGCCGCGGGCGATTGGGCAACGACGATGCCGGCGGACCGCATCGCGTCGAGCTTGTCGTCCGCACCACCCTTGCCGCCGCTGATGATGGCGCCGGCATGGCCCATACGACGGCCGGGAGGGGCGGTCCGACCGGCGATGAAACCGACGGTCGGCTTCTTCACCTTGGACTGCTTCAGGAACTCGGCGGCATCCTCTTCCTCGGAACCGCCGATTTCGCCGATCATGATGATCGCCTCGGTCTCGGGGTCTTTCAGGAACAGGTCGAGCGCGTCGATGAAGTTCGTGCCGTTGATCGGATCGCCGCCGATGCCGATGCAGGTCGACTGACCGAGGCCCGCCGCGGTGGTCTGCGCCACGGCCTCATAAGTCAACGTGCCCGAGCGGGAGACGATCCCGATCTTGCCACGCTGGTGGATGTGGCCCGGCATGATACCGATCTTGCATTCGCCGGGTGTGATAACGCCGGGGCAATTGGGGCCGATCAGCCGGGTCGACGACCGCTCCAGCGCCCGCTTCACCCGCACCATGTCCAGCACCGGAATGCCTTCCGTGATGCAAACGACCAGACGGACCTCGGCGTCGATCGCCTCAAGGATCGCATCGGCCGCATACGGCGGCGGCACATAGATCACCGAGGCGTCGGCGCCGGTCCGCTCCACCGCATCGGCGACGGTGTCGAACACCGGCAGATCCAGATGGGTGGTGCCGCCCTTGCCCGGGGTCACGCCGCCAACCATGCGGGTGCCATAGGCAATGGCCTGCTCGGAATGGAAAGTCCCCTGCTGGCCGGTGAAGCCCTGGCAGATGACCTTGGTCTCAGAATTGACGAGAACGGCCATGGTCAGGCGGCCTCCTTCACGGCTTTCACGATCTTTTCGGCAGCATCCGCCAGGTCGTCGGCGGACATGATCGGCAGGCCCGAATTGGCCAGGATCGCCTTGCCCTTCTCGACATTGGTGCCTTCGAGACGAACCACCAGCGGAACCTGAAGGCTGATCTCACGCGCGGCGGCGACCACACCCTCGGCGATCACGTCGCAACGCATGATACCGCCGAAGATGTTAACAAGAATGCCTTCGACGTTCGGATCCGACAGGATCAGCTTGAACGCCGTCGTCACCCGCTCACGCGTGGCGCCGCCGCCGACGTCCAGGAAGTTCGCCGGCTCGCCGCCATACAGCTTGATGATGTCCATGGTCGCCATGGCCAGGCCCGCGCCATTGACCATGCAGCCGATATTACCATCCAGCTTGATATAGTTCAGCGCGTGGCGCGAGGCTTCCAGCTCCGACGGATCTTCCTCACTCTCGTCGCGAAGATCCTCGATGTCCTTGTGACGGAACAGCGCGTTGTCGTCGAAGTTCATCTTGGCGTCCAGCGCGATCACGTCGCCCGCGCCGGTCACGACCAGCGGGTTGATCTCGACGATGCTCGCATCGGTGCCGATCACGGCCTGATACATGGCCAGCATGAACTTGGTCGCCACCGACACCTGCTTGCCTTCAAGGCCGAGGCCATAGGCGATCTTGCGGGCGTGGAAGGGCTGCATGCCGGTGATGACGTCGACCGGAACCTTGATGATCTTCTCAGGGGTCGCATGGGCGACCTCCTCGATCTCCATGCCGCCCTCGGTCGAGGCCATGAAGGTGACGCACGAGGTCTCGCGGTCGATCACCACGCCCAGATACAGCTCGTGACGGATGTCGCAGCCTTCCTCGACATAGATCCGCTTGACTTCCTTGCCCTCGGGGCCGGTCTGGTGGGTCACCAGCGTCATGCCCAGCATCGCCTTGGCGGCGGCGGCCACGTCGTCGAGCGACTTCACCACCTTCACGCCGCCGGCCTTGCCACGGCCGCCGGCATGGATCTGCGCCTTCACGACCCAGACCGGGCCGCCCAGGCTCTTGGCCACGTCGACCGCCTCTTCCGGCGTGTAGGCAACGCCGCCACGGGGCACCGCGACCCCGTATTTCGCGAGCAGGGCCTTCGCTTGGTATTCGTGGATATTCATTGAGCCTCTTCCCTAGACCGCTCGATCAGCCGCGGTGGCGCTGGCGCCTGCATTTATAGCACCCGCAGGCAGGTGCGCAACCGCCGCCCCCCGCAACGTCAAGCGCTTGGGGCCGCGGGCCGCACCTTTTCCGGCAGAAACCGGCAGGGCTGCAACACGGCCACCATGAGCCTTGCGTCGATCAGACCGACAGCGCCTCGTTGAGCTTCTTCACCGCGTCGACCGAGTGCAGGAACGCGGCCTTCTCTTCCTCGTTCAGCTCGATCTCGACGATCCGCTCCACGCCGCCCTCGCCGATCACCACCGGCACGCCGACATAGAGGCCGTCGATGCCATACTGGCCGGTCAGCATCGCCGCACAGGGCATGACCCGCTTCTTATCCTTCAGATAGGCTTCCGCCATCTGGATCGCCGAGGCGGCGGGGGCATAGAAGGCCGAGCCGGTCTTGAGCAGGCTGACGATCTCGGCGCCGCCGTCGCGTGTGCGCTGAATGATCTGGTCCAGCTTCTCCTGGGTCATCCAGCCCATCTTGACCAGATCGGGCAGCGGAATGCCGCCGACGGTGGAATAGCGCGGCAGCGGCACCATGGTGTCGCCATGGCCGCCCAGCACGAAGGCGGTCACGTCCTCGACCGACACGTTCAGCGCCTCGGCGATGAAATAGCGGAAGCGGGCGCTGTCGAGCACGCCGGCCATGCCGACGACCTTCGCCGGGTTGAGGCCGGAGAACTTCTGCATCAGGCCGACCATCACGTCGAGCGGGTTCGTGATCACGATCACGAAGGCGTCGGGGCAATGGGTCTTGATGCCGTCTGCGACCTGGCCGACGATCTTGGCGTTGATGGCCAGCAGGTCATCGCGGCTCATGCCCGGCTTGCGGGCGATGCCGGCGGTAACGATGACGACATCGGCGCCGGCGAGCGCCGCATAGTCGTTCGCACCGGTCAGGCGGCTGTCGAAGCTGTCGACCGGCGACGATTCGGCGATGTCGAGCGCCTTGCCCTGGGGCATGCCTTCGACCACGTCGAACAGAACGACGTCGCCAAGCTCCTTGAGCCCGGCCAGATGGGCCAGGGTGCCGCCGATATTGCCGGCGCCCACCAGTGCGATCTTGTTGCGTGCCATCGGGTTTCCTCGCGACTGTCCAGCGTCTGGCGTCGGCCGGCAGGCGGGGCCGGGCCTGCCCCATCCCTCAGCGGCCGAAGCCCCTGACGGAATGCGGATCAGGTACGGTCACGCGCGCCGGTCGCGCCGCCGACGCACATCCAGGCATGATCCGGCCCGGATGTGCGGATGTAAAAGCCGTCACCTCGCCCCGCCCGTCACCCGAACCCCGCGGACCCGCCCTGACGGGGGTCGACGCTCAAGGGCCGGTTCCGGCCGGTCTGCCACGCCGCCGCCGGAAAAACCGTCCGGTGCGTCGCGGCCTGTTGCCTCGCAATCATTCGAACGTGAAGCCGGGTCCACCCGGTGTTTCCGTTCGGAAATTCTCGCGCCGTAACTACTCTCTTTCCGGTCACGAAGCAAGCAACCCCGGTTGGGCGCCCCGCCGCGCGGCCCATGCCGCCCGCCACATTTGGGCCGCCAGCCGCGTTCAGGTCAGATGCGGCAGCGCCAGATACTCCTTGCTCTGCATCTCGGCCAGCCTCGATGCGGTGCGGGCAAACTCGAACGATCCGTCACCCGCCGGGTACAGATCGTCGGGCCACGCCGCCGCCGAGCAGACCAGCTTCACCCGGTGTTCATATAGTTCGTCGACGAGCGTGACAAAACGTGCGGCCTGGTCGCGCTTTTCCGGGCCCATCGCCGGAATCCCGTCGATGATCACGGTGTGGTGCTGACGGGCGATCTCGATGTAGTCGGCGGCACCCAGCGGTTTCGCGCACAGATCGGCAAAGCCGAACCGCGCCACGCCGCCAGCCGCCATCGGCACCTCGATCCGCCGCCCCGACACGTCCAGCACCGCGCGTGCCGGCGCGGCCCCGCCGGCAAGATCGCTGAAGGCCTCGTCCAGCGCCCGCCGCGCCGATGCGTCGGCCGGCACATGATAGACCGGCATCAGCGTCAGTCGATCCAGACGATAGTCGCGGTCGGCCACAAGCTCCATCACTTCCAGGCTGTCGCGGACCAGCCGGATGAAGGGCAGGAACCGGTCACGTTGCAGACCGTCGAGATACAGATCCTCGGGCGGACGGTTCGATGTCGCGATCACGAACACCCCGCGTGCCAGCACATGGGTGAACAGCCGACCCAGAATCATGGCGTCGGCGACATCGCGGACCTGGAATTCGTCGAAACACAGCAGCCGGGCTTCGGCGGCCACCGCATCTGCGATCCGCGGCAACGGATCGGGCTCGCGATCCTGGTCGCCCGTGGTGCGCCAGGCATGCAGCCGGGCGTGGATATCCAGCATGAAGGCATGGAAATGCACCCGCCGCTTCGGCGCCACCGGTGCGGCACGGAAGGCCATGTCCATCAGCATCGACTTGCCGCGCCCGACACCGCCCCACAGATACAGGCCGCGCGGCCCCGCCGGCATCGGCGGCGGGCCGTCGTCCGCCTCCGCCCCACCGAACAGCCGGCCAAGCAGGCCGCGTTTGCGGGACGCGGGCGCCGGTGGCGGCGGCGCGGGCTCGGCGCCCATCCGGCGCAGCAGCACGGTCAGCCGCTCAACGGCCGCCGCCTGGGCGGGATCGGCGGTGAGGCGCCCCTCTGCCACCATCCGGGCATACTGGCTCGACGGATCTTCTCTGGACGGGTCGGACAAGGTGGTCGGGCTCTGGTTCTATAAGACTGAATGGCGGGGGCTGATGGCGGCCGGGGGCAGGCTCAAGATGGGCCATCCGGGTCCATGGCACAACCCGCAAGCCTGCGGGTCGGCCATGCATCCGGCGCCAGGCCTCGCGCCCTGCGCACATTCGTGCCAAGATCATGCATCTCAGGCGATCTTCGCGGAAAGGCCCCCCAGATGCGCGATTTCCAGCGGCCCGGACGGTCGGCCGTCTATGCCAACGAAGCCATGGCTGCGACCTCGCACCCGCTGGCGACCCTGGTTGCCCTCGACAAGTTGAAGGCCGGCGGCAATGCGGTCGATGCGGCGATCGCAGCAGTCGCGGTGCTGGGGCTGCTTGAACCCCACATGACCGGGGTCGGCGGCGATTGCTGGGCACTGATCCAGCGCGCCGGCGATGCCCGGCCGCTCTGTTATAACGGCACCGGCCGGGCGGCGGCGGCCAGTGGCCCGGGCATAGACAGGCTGCTCGACCAGGGCGCCACCGCCGTGCCCCAGACCGATCCGCTGGCCGTGACCGTGCCTGGGGCGGTGGAAGCCTGGGCACGGTTGTCGGCCGATCACGGCCGGCTGGGGCTGGACCGGGTGCTGGCGCCGGCGATCGATCTTGCCCGTGCCGGCGCGCCGGTGGCGCCGCGGGTGGCCGCCGACTGGGCCTGCCATGTCGAGCTGTTGTCGCGCAACGAGGTGACCGCCCAGAGCTTCCTGGCCGGTGCCCGCGCGCCCGAAGCCGGCGCCCGGATCGCGCAGACCCAGATGTGCCGCACATTGTCGGCCATCGCCAAGGATGGCCCGGCGGCATTCTATGAGGGCTGGATCGCGGACGACATGGTCGAGACCCTGCGCGGCCTGGGCGGCTGCCACAGTCTCGACGATTTTGCCGGCCATGCCGGGCACTATACCGACCCGGCCGCCGGGCAGTATCGCGGCCGTCATATCTTCGAGACCCCGCCCAACAGTCAGGGGCTGATCGCGCTGGCGATCCTGGCGATGATCGAGGGTGTCGATGTCGCGGCACTCGATCCGGATGGCCCGGCCTTTCACGACCTGATCGCGCGGGCGAGCGAGGCCGCCATCGCGCTCCGCGACCAGCATCTGTCCGACCCTGAGGACCGCTTCGGCGACGAGGATGGCGGCGGCGCCCGGATCATGGACGAGGCCCGTCGCCTGGCGCCGCGGATCGCCGCCGGTGCCAGGGTTGCGCCCAGCCCCCGCGCACCCGGCGGCAGCGGTGACACGGTTTACGTGACCGTGGTCGATCGCGACCAGACCGCGGTGTCGATGGTCAACTCGATCTTCTCGGCCTTCGGCAGCGGCATCACCTGCCCACGCTCAGGCGTGTTGTTCAACAGCCGCGGCACCGGCTTCCGTCTGCGCCCCGGAACCCCCGGGCACTACACGCCGGGACGTCGCCCGCCGCATACCCTGGTCGCCGGCATGATGGGCGATGGCCGGCGCCCGGTGATGAGCTTCGGCGTGATGGGCGGTCAGTATCAGGCCATCGGCCATGCCACCCTGCTTGCCCGGATGCTCGACCACGGGCTCGATCCGCAGGCGGCGATCGACCTGCCGCGCAGTCAGGCCATGGGTGGAGTGCTGGAGCTGGAAACCGGCGCGGCCCCCACGCTGATGCCGCAGTTGATCGGCCTCGGCAACCGGGTCCGTGCCGCGGCCCAGCCGCTGGGTGGCGCTCAGGCGATCGTGATCGACTGGGAGCGCGGCGTGCTGATCGGCGGCTCCGATCCGCGCAAGGATGGCTGCGCCCTCGGATACTGAGCCCCCGGGTTTTCGACGATCACCGCCCCTGCCCCGAGAAGCCCCTGCCCCGAGAACTTTTCAACCGAGCCATCCGGTATACCGCCGGCCGTTGCGCGTGGGGGGCCAAGCTGTTAGCGTGCGCGCCGCTTGCAGATGCGCGAGGCCGGCATCATCTCTGAGACACGGCCAGAGCCCCGCGCGTCATTCCCGACACGCTCAAACCCCAAGGAACACATCCCATGCGGATCGGTATCGTCGGCGCCACCGGCGCGGTCGGTCAGGAAACGATCCAGGTCCTCAAGGACCGGCGCTTTCCCGTGACCGAGCTTCATCTCTTCGCCTCCGAGCGGAGTGCCGGCAAAACCACCGAGACCGCCTTCGGCCCGGTGACCATCGAGGCGTTCTCGGTCGAGGCCACACGGGCGATGGACATCGTGTTCCTGGCGGTGTCGGGCGATTTCGCCAAGGAATTCGCGCACGCGATCTCAAGCCCCGGCGGCGCGATCGTGATCGATAATTCCTCGGCCTTCCGCTACGACGACGCGGTGCCGCTGGTGGTGCCTGAGATCAACGGCCGCCGCGCGCTGGGCCAGACCCTGATCGCGAACCCCAACTGCACCACCGCCATCCTGCTGATGGCGCTGGCGCCGCTGCATGCCGAAGTCGGTGTGAAGCGCGCGATCGTCTCCACCTATCAGGCGGCCAGCGGCGCCGGCGCCGAAGGCATGACCGAGCTTGCCGCGGGCGCGCGCGAGTTCCTGGCCGGCCAGCCGGTGACGGCATCGAAATTCGCCCATCCGCTGGCCTTCAACCTGATCCCGCATATCGACAGCTTCCAGGACAACGGCTACACGCGTGAGGAAATGAAGGTCTTGTGGGAAACCCGCAAGATCATGGAGGCGCCCGAGGTGCTGCTGTCCTGCACGGCGGTGCGGGTGCCGACCATGCGCGCCCATGCCGAGGCGGTGACCATCGAGACCCTGCGCCCGATCACGCCCGCCGCCGCCCGCGCCGTGCTGGCCGAGGCCGCCGGCGTTCAGGTTGTCGACGATCCGGCGGCGAAGCTCTACCCGATGCCGCTGACCGCCTCGACCAAGTATGACGTCGAGGTCGGCCGCATCCGTGAAAGCCTGGTCTTCGGCGATACCGGCCTCGATTTCTTCGTCTGCGGCGACCAGCTTTTGAAGGGTGCCGCCCTCAACACGGTGCAGATCGCCGAAATCCTGATCTGATCCACCCACGACGTTCTGACGGGAACGCCGGCCTCCCCATTTCCGGGAGGCCGGCGTTTTTCATGTTGGAGCAGGCCGACGGCGATAGTCTGAACCAGAGGCCAGAGTATCCGTGATGGTCGAGGTATCCGTGATGGTCAAGCGCGAGATTGCCGCCAAAGGCGGGCCGCTCTACAGCATATCCCTGAGCATGGCGATCAGCGGCAGGTCGGCAGGCGGCATCGGATAGTCGCGCAGCCTGGAAATCCGCACCCAGGCCAGTGTCTGGCCCTCACGCGGGGTGGGGGTGCCGCGCCACTGCCGGCAGACATAGACGGGCATCAGCAGATGAAAATCGGGATAGGCGTGGCTGGCGAAGGTGGCCGGCGCCAGGCATGAGGCGCTGGTGTCGATGCCGAGCTCTTCGTGAAGCTCGCGGACCAGCGCCGCTTCAGGACGTTCCCCCGGCGCCACCTTGCCGCCGGGGAATTCCCACAAGCCCGCCATCGCCTTGTCTTCCGGGCGCTTCGCGATCAGCACCCGGTTGTCGACATCCAGCAACGCCACGGCAACCACCAGCAGCAGCTTTGCCGGCCCGGCGGGCAAGGGGGCCGCGGCGGCGCAGCCATACAGCTCGGCGTCGTCGGGCATGGCGGTGTCAGCTCCGGTAATCGGCGTTGATCTCGATATAGCCATGGGTCAGGTCGCAGGTCCACACCGTGGCCACCCCCTCGCCGATGCCCACATCGACGGCAATCTCGATCTCTTCGCCCTTCATATAGTCCGCGACATGGACCTTCTCGTCGTAATCAGGGTGCACGGCGCCGTTCTCGGCCACCAGCACGCCGCCGATATGGATGCGCAGCCGGTCTTCGGCCACCCGCTCGCCCGACCGGCCCAGCGCCGCCACGATCCGGCCCCAATTGGCATCCGATCCGGCGATGGCGGTCTTGACCAGCGGTGAATTGGCGACAGTCAGGCCGATGCGGCGGGCGGCCGCGTCATTTTCGGCGCCGGTGATGGTCAGGGTGACGAATTTAGTCGCCCCCTCGCCATCACGCACCACCTGGCGGGCCAGATCCGACAGCACCGCTTCCAGGGCGGCGGCGAAGGCGGCACCATCGGCGTCTTCCTCGGCCAGCACCCGGTTGCCGGCGGCACCGGTCGCGAACATCATCACGCAGTCATTGGTCGAGGTGTCGCCATCAACCGTGATCGCATTGAACGAGCGGTCGACCGCGCGCGCCAGCAGCCGCTGCGCCAGGGTGGCGCCGATCGCCGCATCGGTGAACACGAAGCCCAGCATGGTCGCCATGTTCGGCGCGATCATGCCCGATCCCTTGGCGAAGCCCGCGACCGTGACCGTGCGGCCATCGACGGTCGCGGTTGCGACCGATCCCTTGGGAAAGGTATCGGTGGTCATGATCGACCGCGCGGCAGCCTGCCAGGCAGCATTGTCGCAACCGGCCCGTCCCGACAATTGTGGCAGCAGATCGGCAATCGGCCTGGGGTCCATCGGCACGCCGATCACGCCGGTCGAGGCGACGAACACCTCTTCGCGCGCACAATCCAGCACCGCCGCCGCCGCATCCACCTCGGCCGCCACCGAACGGGCCCCGGTCGGGCCGGTGAAGGCATTGGCATTGCCGGCATTCACCACCAGTGCCCGCGCCCGGCCGCCGGCCAGTGCGGTTTCACACCAGCGCACCGGCGCCGCCCGGGTGGCGGTGGTGGTGAAGCAACCGGCAACCACGGTGCCGGGCACGAACTCCGCCCAGAGCAGGTCGTCACGGCCTTTGTATCTCAGCCCGGTCATGCCCGTGGCGAGGCGTACACCCGCGATCGGGGGCATATCAGGGAAGGATGCAGGTGCCAGAGGCGACGTCTTAGCGCTCATCAGGCGATGTCTCCGAACGGGATGACGGCGGAGGATGCGAACCATCCCCCGCCGTACGGGTCAGACCTGGAACATCAACGGCCCGGCCTTCGGCGATGAAACGCCAGAGGCCGGGCCGGTCGGGTGGGTCAGCTCTTGGGTGCCTCGGCTGCCGGAGCTTCGGCTGCCGGAGCTTCGGGCATCGTCTCGGTGAGACGCTCCACCTTGGCATCGGCCTTCAGCGCTTCCAGCGCGTCGTCGACGGCCTCGCGCTGCAACTGCACCTCAAGCTCCTGCTTCTTGTCCTCGAAGGACGGAACCGGCTGCTTGCGGCGCTCTTCCAGCTTGATGACATGCCAGCCGAACTGGCTCTGCACCGGGTCGGAAATCTCGCCCGGCTTCATCGCGAAGGCGGCATCGGCGAACGGCTTCACCATCCGGTCGGCGGTGAAGAAGCCCAGATCGCCGCCATTGGCGGCGCCGGGATCGGTCGACTTGTCGGCCGCGATCTTGGCGAAATCGCCACCCTTGTCGAGTTCGGCCTTGACCGCCTTGGCCTCGTCCTCGGTCGCCACCAGGATATGGCGGGCGCGGACTTCCTCTTCGGGCGTGAAGCTGGTCTTGAAGTCGTCATACGCGGCCTTCAGGGCCTCGTCGGTGACGGCATTGTCGATCAGCCGGGTCAGATAGGCCTCGGTCAGAACGCGGTCGGCGGCGCGCTGGATGCGCTGCTTCACGTCGTCTTCAGACTCCAGCCCCTGCTTGCGGGCGGCCTCGACCATCAGCCGGCTGCTGATCACGTTGTCGAGCAGCGTGTCATACAGCTGCTCGAAGGGCAGCGACCGATAGGGCGGGGGCAGAGTTTCATAGGCGGCGACCACGTCCGAGCGGCGGATGTCGGAACCGTCGACGCGGGCGACGACCGGATCTTCGGCCTTCGGCTCCTCGGCTGCCCGCACGGCCGCGAACGGCACGGTGGAGGCAAGGAGCAGGGCGGCGATGGCGGCACCGAACGGCCGACGCGCGCTGCGCATGAGCATACGGACTTTCTCCCTTGGGGATCGGTCAGGGCTCGGGATCGGGCAGAGGTCGCCGGCCCGCCGGGATTTGCCGCCGGCTGACAGGCGGCCGACGGATCAGGACGCTCATGATGCACAGCCGGCCGGCGATCACAAGTGTTGAAAACCAATGCGGTCGGTCGGGAAACCGGATGAGCGGCCCAGGCACGCGGCCCGCGACCACATGGACGGCATGTCGATATGGCGCGCCGTGCGGAACAGGTGGCCGGCGTGATTGACAGGGCACCCCCGACCGCTTATTTGAGGAACGATCTCGGACGAGGGTCTGCGCCCTGTCCGTTATCTGTCGCGCGTGAGTACAGGCGCCGTCCGCCACCGAAAGCTCCGGACCGGACGGCATCGCGTGCTCGGGAGCCAGGTCAGGGGATTACATGTTCGGCGCTCTAGCCCGGCGGATTTTCGGTACCGCCAACGATCGGACGGTGAAGTCGCTCCAGCGGGCGGTTCAGGCGATCAACGCCAAGGAGCCCGAGGTTCAGGCTCTCGACGATGCCGGACTCCGTGCCCGCACCGACGAATTTCGCGGGCGTCTTGCCAAGGGCGAGCCACTCGACGACCTTCTGGTCGATGCCTTCGCCACCGTGCGCGAGGCCGCGCGCCGTGTTCTGGGGCAGCGACATTTCGATGTCCAGCTGGTCGGCGGCATGGTGCTGCATCAGGGCCGCATCGCCGAGATGAAGACCGGTGAAGGCAAGACCCTGGTCTCGACGCTGGCCGCCTATCTGAACGCGCTGGAAGGCAAGGGCGTCCACGTCGTCACCGTCAACGACTATCTGGCGCGACGCGACTCGGAGTGGATGGGGCGGGTGCACCGTTTCCTGGGCCTGACCGTCGGTGCCATCCTGCCCGGCATGGACGATTACAGCCGCAGGCTGGCTTATGGCGCCGACATCACCTATGGCACCAACAACGAGTTTGGCTTCGACTATCTGCGCGACAACATGAAGTACGGGCTGGACCAGATGGTTCAGCGGCCATTCAACTTCGCGATCGTCGACGAGGTCGACAGCATCCTGATCGATGAAGCCCGCACGCCGCTGATCATTTCCGGTCCCACGGAAGACAATTCCGAACTGTACCGGCTGATCAACCGCTTCATCCCCGATCTGGGGGCGGATGATTTCGAGAAGGACGAGAAGCAGCGGTCGGTGATCCTGACCGATGTCGGCCAGGAACGGATCGAGGCGGCGCTGGGCGAGGCCGGGCTGATCACCGGCGGGCTCTATGACATCGAGAATGTCGCGATCGTCCATCACGTGAACCAGGCGCTGCGCGCCCACAAGCTGTTCACCCGCGACGTGGACTATATCGTCAAGGATGACAAGGTCATCATCATCGACGAGTTCACCGGCCGGATGATGGAAGGCCGCCGCTATTCCGAAGGGCTGCACCAGGCGCTGGAAGCCAAGGAAGAGGTGACGATCCAGAACGAGAACCAGACGCTGGCCTCGATCACCTTCCAGAACTATTTCCGCCTCTATCCCAAGCTGTCGGGCATGACCGGCACCGCCTTGACCGAGGCCGGCGAATTCGCCGAGATCTACAAGCTGGAAGTCGTGGCGATCCCGACCAATCGCGACGTGCAGCGCAAGGATGCCGATGACGAGGTCTACCGCTCCGAGCGCGAGAAGATCCAGGCGATCGTGACCGAAGTGAAGCAGGCGGCGGCCAAAGGCCAGCCGATCCTGATCGGCACCGTCTCGATCGAGAAATCGGAACTTCTGTCGCGGATGTTCACCGAGGGTGGCGTCCCGCATCAGGTGCTGAACGCCCGCTATCACGAGCAGGAAGCCCAGATCATCGCCCAGGCCGGCCGGCCTGGTGCCGTGACCATCGCCACCAACATGGCCGGTCGCGGCACCGATATCCAGCTGGGCGGCAACGTCCAGATGCGGGTCGAGGCCGAGCTTGGCGACATCACCGACGAGGCCGAGCGCGCCCGCCGGACGGCGGAGATCGAAACCGAGGTCGAGGCGGCGCGCGCGCAGGTGATGGCGGCCGGCGGCCTCTACGTCATCGGCTCGGAACGTCATGAAAGCCGGCGCATCGACAATCAGCTGCGCGGCCGTGCGGGCCGCCAGGGCGATCCCGGCGCGTCGAAATTCTTCGTGTCGCTGGAAGACGACCTGATGCGGATCTTCGGGTCCGAGCGCATCGACGGCATGCTGCGGCGTCTGGGTCTGGAAGAGGGGGAGGCGATCACCCATCCCTGGATCAACAAGGCGCTCGAAAAGGCACAGCAGAAGGTCGAGGCGCGCAACTTCGACATCCGCAAGAATCTGCTGCGCTATGACGACGTCATGAACGACCAGCGCAAGGTCGTCTATGAACAGCGCCGCGAGATGATGAATGCCGAGCGCGTCGACGACACGGTGCTGTCGATGCGCCACGAGGTCATCGCCGAGATCGTCGCCGAGGCAGCCCCCGAGAAGTCCTATCCTGAGCAGTGGAAGGTGGCCGAACTCACCGAGCGCTGCCAGAAGGTGCTGGCCTGCGACCTGCCGATCAAGGACTGGGCGGCCGAGGAAGGCATCGACCCCGAGGCGCTGCGCGAGCGGATCACCCAGGCCTCCGATGCCGTGATGGCGACCAAGGTCGAGTCCTATGGCCTCGAGACCATGCACCGGGTGGAAAAGAGCCTGCTGCTGCAGATCATCGACCATCACTGGAAAGAGCATCTGCTTCAGCTCGACTATCTCCGGCAGGGCATCGTGCTGCGCGCCTATGCGCAGAAGGATCCGCTGAACGAGTACAAGCGCGAGGCCTTCTCGCTGTTCGAAGGCATGCTCGACCGGATGCGCGAGACGGTGACCCAGGTGTTGTCGCATCTGGAAATCCGCGCCGCCAGCGCCCAGCAGCCTGCCGAGGCCGAACGGCCGATGCAGCCCACCACCGAGAGTCTGCCCGGCGCCGCCGCGATGACCGATGCCCCGGGCGAGGACGCGCCGCCATCGGCCCTGCCCGAAGGCTGGGAACGCACACCCCGCAACAGCAACTGCCCCTGCGGATCGGGCAGGAAATTCAAGCACTGCCACGGCCGGCTGGTCTGACCGTAAGGCCTCTGACATGAAGGCGCCCGCAATACTTGTCGTATCGCGGGCGCCTTCATGTCAGATCAGACCAAAGCTTGACTGAGATCAGGAATAAGTACCGTAATCTGGACCCGAACCCTCAACGGTGGATTCAGTAACGTGCCGCGCGACATCGAGCACCAGGGCTGGCGTCGTCCACAGATTTTTCGCCGCGGGAACACGTGTCGCCGTGGTTTCCAGATGTCCAGTCAGTGTCGCCTCGTTCGACCGCATCAGAGATGCTCTCCCTAAAAAATCTGCGATATCTTCATCCAAAATGGCGTCATTTGCCCGCCACATTCCGGGGCGGGCCAACTGGTACCAGATCAGTGATCGAATCGCCAGACAGCCATGGCCGATCCGGATGTTAGCGCTCCGCGATCTTCGAGAGACGCGGTCAGCAGCACGGCCGTGTCATGGATGCCAAGGTCAGCCAGTTGGTGCGGGGTACCGTTGCCGAACGACATATGGCCGCGGCCGATGATGCCCAGCACGACAGGGGGCGCACCCGGAGCGCCGAGCGCGCCGGCGATGTTGCAGGCGAAGGCCCGGTCCCAGACCTGCTGGGCGGCGACGAAGCGGTCGAAGCGTCGGGCACTTTCGGGGTCCACCGCCGGATCGGCCATGGCCCGCCCGGTCATCGCGGCGAGCTGGCGGCGATAGGCGGCACTGGCTGGCGCCGGGCGCGACACGCCGTCTTCGGCTGCCATGGCGGCTGCGGCATCGAAACCCTCGCGGCCGACCCGCCGCACCAGATCGCGCCGGCAGTTCAGCCCCAGCAGGCTGACGCCATCCAGCCGGCCCAGCCGGATCAGCGGCAGATACAGCGCCGGGTCGAAGCCCCAGATCTGCGACCAGCCGACCGCGTCGAGAAACGCCGCTTCGTCGACGATGCGCCCGGCGCACCAGTCGTCGAGCACCGGCTGCACGTCACGGGGAAACATCTCGAAGCCGATCGCGATCCGGCCGCGGGCGGCCAGCAGCAGGCGCGCCAGATGTGCCTGCCACAGATGGATCGCCATCACGTCATGGCGTTCACCGGCCAGCACCACGCGCACGTCGCCAAGCCGCGCGACCAGCGCCGCCTCGGTGATGACCATGTTGTCGTCGGGATCGATCCAGGTGCCGGCCGGGCAGGCTGTCACGCGTCGAGATCGCGGCCCATGGCGATGAACTTGTCGCGGCGCAGATTGCGCAACTCGTCGCCGGTCCTGGGTTCAAGCTCGCTCAGCATCGCCTCGATCGCGCGGCCGACACTGGCCACCGCCTCGTCGGGAGAGCGATGGGCGCCGCCCAGCGGTTCCTCGATGATCTGGTCGATCAGCCGCACCTTCAGCATGTCCTGCGCGGTCAGCTTCAGCGCCTCGGCGGCATCCTTGGCATTCTCGCCCGACCGCCACAGGATCGAGGCGCAGCCTTCAGGGCTGATCACCGAATAGATCGAATGCTCAAGCATCAACACCTTGTTGGCGGCGGCGAGCGCGATGGCGCCACCGCTGCCGCCCTCGCCGATCACCACCGTCACCAGCGGCACGCGGATGTCGAGGCAGACCTCGATCGAGCGGGCGATGGCCTCGGCCTGGCCGCGTTCCTCGGCCCCCACGCCCGGATAGGCACCAGCGGTATCGACGAAGGTCACCACCGGCAGGCCGAAACGGTCGGCCATGCGCATCAGCCGCTGGGCCTTGCGATAGCCTTCAGGCCGCGCCATGCCGAAATTGTGCCGCACCCGGCTTTCGACGTCATGGCCCTTTTCCTGGCCGATCACCATCACCGCGCGATCGCCGATCCGGCCCAGACCACCGATCACCGCCTCGTCCTCGCCAAAGCAGCGGTCACCGGCAAGCGGGGTGAAATCGGTCACCAGCCGGCTCAGGTAATGCGACAGATGCGGGCGCTCGGGATGGCGGGCGACCTGGGTCTTCTGCCAGGCGGTCAGCTTGGCATAGATCTGGCGCAGCAGCCGGTCGACCTTGGTCTCAAGCTTGCCGACTTCCTCGACGATATTGACCCCGGTCTCGCCGGACAGGTGGCGAAGTTCCTTGATCTTCCCTTCGAGTTCAGCGATCGGCTTCTCGAAATCCAGGAAATGGTTCATGGAGGGCTCTCGGCTGGTGGCAGGGACATCCGCCGTCAGACATGCCCCTTCCGGTTGAACACGGCAAGGGCGCGCCTGCGAAAGACAGGGATATTCCCGATCTTGGGCGGCACCTTAGCCGAAAAAAAACGGCGGTGCCACATCGGCACCGCCATTCTTCAAGCCGCAATCCGCGCGAAACCGCGCCGGTCGCGATCAGCGGCGGCTGATCTGGTCGGCCTTGGCGACGATGCCCTCGGCCTGGCGGATCGAGGCGATGTCGATCAGCTTGCCATCCATGGTCACGGCACCCTTGCCTTCCTTCTGGGCCTGTTCCATCGCCTCAAGGATCCGACGGGCCTTGCTCACATCGGCATCCGACGGCGACATGACCTCGTTGGCCAGGGCAACCTGCGAGGGATGGATCGCCCATTTGCCCTCGCAGCCCAGCGCCGCCGAGCGGTGCGCCTGGGCGCGGAAGCCGTCGCCATCCGAGAAGTCGCCGAACGGGCCGTCGATCGGGCGCAGGCCGTTGGCACGGGCCGCGACCACCATCCGCGACAGGGCGTAATGCCACTGGTCGCCCCAGTGATAATCGCGCGCGCCATCGGCGTTGGCCTCGGTCAGCACGCCGTAATTGGCGTTGGCGCCGCCGATATTGGTGGTGCGGGCGCGGGTCGAGGCGGAATAATCGGCCACGCCGAAATGCAGCGATTCCAGCCGCGGGCTGGCCTTGGCGATCTCGTTGATATTCGCCATGCCAAGCGCGGTCTCGATGATCAGTTCGAAGCCGATGCGGTGCTTGATGCCCTTGGCCTGCTCGATCTGGGTCACCAGCATGTCCAGCGCATAGACATCGCCGGGCGTGCCGATCTTGGGGATCATGATCAGGTCGAGATTGTGACCGGCCTGCTCCACCACATCCACCACGTCGCGGTACATGTAATGGGTGTCGAGGCCGTTGATCCGCACGCTCATCGTCTTGCCGTTGCCGCGCCAGTCGATGTCGTTCAGAGCCTGGATGATGTTCTTGCGGGCCTGCGGCTTGTCGTCGGGGGCGACCGCATCCTCAAGATCCAGGAAGATCACATCGGCGTCGCCCTTGGCGGCCTTCTCGAAGAATTTGGGGCTGGAGCCCGGCACCGCGAGTTCGCTGCGGTTGAGGCGCGGAGTGGCCTCCTTGACGATCGTGAAGCTCATGCTCGCTCTCCGGTGTCTGGGCAGCGCGTGCCGGTTCCGTGGCCGCGCTCTCGGTGTCTCTTGTCGCGGCGCACCATAGCAAACCGCCGCCCTGCCCGCAAGGAAACGGAATGGCTTTCCATTCTATGGAAAATGCCCGGCCGACATGCTATGCAGGGACCATGAGCCAGAATGACACCCCGGACGACATGCCCATGCCCGCCGCCACGGCCGCCACCGGTGCGACCGGATCGGTGCAGGCGGTGACCCGCGCCCTCGACCTGCTCCGGATCCTGGCAGAGACGCCCGGCGGTATCGGGCTGTCGCCGGCCGCGCGCAAGGCGGGGCTCGCCGCATCCACCGCCCACCGGCTGCTGAACACACTGGCCGCGCGCGGCTGGGCCAGCTTCGATGCCCCTCACAATCTGTGGCGGGTGGGGCCTGAAGCCTTCATCACCGGGCAGGCCTTCGACCCGGCGCGGCATCTGGCGGCAGCAGCGCTGCCGGTGATGCAGCGGCTGATGGAACGCTCGGGCGAAACCGTCAATCTCGCGATCCGCGCCGACGATCGCATGTTGTATCTGGCGCAGGTGGAATGCGCCGAGATGATGCGGGCCTTCGCCCGGCCCGGCGCGCGGGTGCCGATGATCTCGACCGGGGTCGGCAAGGCGCTGCTGGCCGCCGGCAGCCGGCCTCTGCCGGTCCAAGCCACGGGCACCGGATCGGAGGGGCTTGCCGCCGAACTGGCGGCCATCGCCGCCCGTGGCTGGGCGCTGGACGACGAGGAACAATCGATCGGTCTGCGCTGCGTGGCCGCCGCGATCTCACCGCCGCGGGGGCTTCAACCCATCGCCGCCCTGTCGATCAGCGGCCCCACCGCCCGGATCTCCGACGACCGGCTCGACGCCCTGGGCCGGATGGTGGTCGACGCCGCCGCCGATATCGGCCGGACGCTCTGACCGCACCGCCCGGATCTCGCGGTCGAAGACCGCAGCCGCATGCCGGTTCAGCAGCACGATAGCGGCCAGCAGGGCCACGGTCAGCGCCGCTGCCGCGATCATGAACAGCATGCCGGGATCGGGGTCGCTCATACCCCCGGCATAGACCAGCACAAAGCCCGGCATCAGGGGCAGCACATACCAGCGCCAGGCGCTGCGCAGCAGGTCGCGCTCGGCCGCGAGCCGTGCCAGCAACGCATCATGCGCGGCCAGCGCCGGGTCCACCCTGCGGGCGGCGCGGCTCTGCCGGTGCAACAGCCCGCCGGCCACCGCCAGTCCCAGCGCCAGCGCGATGAATCCCCAGCCGATCATCCGGTCGGCCGCCGGACGGGCGCTGGTGCCGCCCTGGCTGAGCAGCGCCATGGCACAGGCCGCCAGCAGAAGTGCCGCGGCCCCGCCCGTCAGATATTCGAACCGGTTGCGCTGCCTTGCCGCCCGGTCGACGGCCTCTCTGCGCGTTTCATACGGGGCATGGTCGGTCTCGGACATGGGCCCGATCCTTCTCCTGTCGATCTGTGACCTCTCCTCTCAGGGTGAACAAAACCGGCGCCGAAGAGTTTCCTCAAGCCGGCGTCATCGCCGATACCGCATGCCTGACCCCTCGCCTCAGGGGCGGCCATGACTTTCAGGAGGACGCGCAAGGTGACAGCGGCAGGCCCATGGATCACCGGACGATGGTTGTTCGGCCGCCCCGCGCGGCCCCGTCATGCGATCGCCATTCCGGCGCGCGACGAGGCAGCACAGATCACCGGCTGCCTCGATGCCTGCCGTGTCGCGCTGGACGCCACCGGTGGCGGGGGCGTCATCCTGCTTCTGGTCAACAACGCCACCGACGACACCGTGGCGCGCGCCACCGCCTGGGCACGCGGGCTGCCCCGCAACGGCCCGGCGCTCGATCTGGTCGATGTCTCGCTACCGCCGGCCCATGCCCATGCCGGTGGGGCGCGGCGGCTGGCGATGGATCTGGCGCGCGCCCACCTTTCGGCCGACGGGGTGCTGGCCACCACCGATGCCGACACCCGCCCGGCACCCGACTGGCTGACAGCCACCCGCCACGCGCTTGATGCCGGCGCCGCGCTGGTCTGCGGCCGGCTGCAATTCGATGCCGCCGAATGGGCGGCGCTGCCTGCGGCGGTGCGCCGGCGGGCCGTGGTGGAAGGCCAGTACCGGCGGTTGTCGCTGCGCATCGCCACGGCCATCGATCCCGATCCGGCCGATCCCTGGCCACATCACGGCATGGCCTGTGGCGCCAGTCTGGCGATGCGGGGGCGTCATTACGACCGGGTCGGCGGCCTGCCGGCGGTGCCCTGGGCCGAAGATCGCGCCCTGGCCCGGCGCATGGCCGCCCATGACCTGCCGGTGCGCCATGCCGACCGGGTGCGGGTCATCACGTCATGCCGCATGGCCGGACGGGCGGCGGGCGGCCTGGCGGCAACGCTGGCCGCACCGCTCACTCAGCCCGACCCGCTGTCGGACGAGGATTTCGCCCCACCCGCCATCCTGCTGCGCCGGGTGTCGATGCGGGCGATCCTGCGCCGCCATTGGGGACAGCGGCCGGGCTTCGGCGCCGCCTGGGCGGCGCTGGACGCGGCGAGCCCGGCGCTGCGCCATCCCCGGATGCGCTGGAGCACGGTTCAGGCCCATCTGCCACAGCTTGCCCAGTTCGCGTCCCTGGTCTGCGGCCACAGCCGGCTTCCGGCCCGGCGGTTGGCGTCATGATCGCGGCACCCGTCCCGACGGCGCTGGACGCGGCGCTTACCGCCATCGCCGCGCGTGCCGCCGATGCCGATGCCGGCACCGCGGGGCTCGGCCCCGATATCGACCGGCTGGCCGCCGCCGGCGTGTTGCGCAGCCCCCTGCCCGTCGATCAGGGGGGCCGCGCCCTGGGCCTAGGGCAGACGGCCGCCGGCACAGTCGAGGCGGTGGACGTGCTGCGCCGCATCGGCCGGGCCAGTCTGCCGGTGGCGCGTCTGGTCGAAGGCCACATGAACGCCGTGAAGCTGGTCGCGCTCTATGGTGATGCCCCGATGATCGGGCGCGTGTCGGCCGCGGTGCGCGATGGCTGCCTGATGGGGGTCTGGGCGGCGGATGATGCCACGCCGTTGACTGGCACCGTCGGCGTGACTGGCACCGTCGGCGCGGATGGCCGTGTCACCCTCACCGGCGGCAAGCGCTTCGCGTCGGGGCTGGGGCTGGTCGGGCTGGCAGTGGTCAGCCTGCGGCCGGCGGACGGCCCCACGCCCGACGCAGCCGCCCCCGAGGCCGCCGCCCCCCGTCTGGCGGTGGTCGACGTCACCGATCCTGCGCGGCACGATCCCGGCGCCTGGACGGCCGCCGGCATGCGCGCCACCGTCTCGGGCCGCATCGATCTGGGCGGGGTCACGCTGGGCGCGGACGACCTGCTGGGCGCCCCCGGCGCCTATGGCCGCGAACCGCATTTCGAGGGCGGGATCTGGCGCTATTGTGCCGCCCATATCGGTGGCGCCGAGGCGCTGATCAGCGTCTGGCACGACCGGCTGGCGGCGGCAGGCCGCCTGGACGATCCGCTGCAACTCACCCGGTTCGCCCGCGCCGTGGCGCTGTGTCGGGCATCGCTTGCCACTGTCCGCGAGGCTGCGATCGCGGCCGAGGCCGCGGCCGGCGGCCCGGTCGCGGTCGTCGACCATGCGGTGGCCGGCTGCCTGCTCGCCCGCCAGACGGTCGAGGAGATGTGCGTGGCGGTGCTGGCGCTGGCCGAGACATCGCTGGGCATGCAGGCCCATGATCGGGGCAGCGATATCGAACGGCTGCGCCGCGACCTGTCGCTGTTCATCCGTCAGGCAGCGCCGGATGCCAAGCTGCTGGCGGCGGGCCGGATCCTTGCCGCCCGCGCCGCCGATGGCCGGGGCCTGTGGTGACGGCGCGGTCCACGGACAGCGGGGTAACACCCTTTGCTCAGGGCCATCTGCTGCGCGCGGCGCCGGCGGCACCGATGATCCATATCGACCGGTTGACCGATGGCGGGCCGGTGCTGGTGCTGACCCCGCACCCGGATGACGAGTCGCTGGGCTGTGGCGCCGCCATCGCCGCCGCCAGCCGGCGGGGTGTGGCGGTGACTGTGGCCGTGGTCACCGATGGCCGGGGATCTCATCCCGACGCGCCCGGCTTTCCGCCGGAACGGCTGGTGGCGCTGCGGCTGCGTGAACTGCGCAAGGCGGTGGCGACACTCACCGGCAGCCGTCTGCGGGCGCCCGCGCGCGTGGTCGCGCTGGGCGAACGCGATCAGGGGATCCCCCTCGGTGATGCGGCGGCACAGGCACTGCACGACCGCATCGGCGTCTTGATCGACCAGACGGGCGCGCGGGCCGTGTGGACAACCTGGGCGGGCGACCCTCATATCGACCATCAGCGGGTGGCGGCGATCGCGCGCAGACTTGCCGCCGCGCGGCCGGGGCTGCGGCTCTGGCAGTTCCCGGTCTGGGGCCGGTTCACGGAAACCGTCCCGGGTCCGCATGATCGGCTATACCGCTTCCACACCACCGCGCTGCGGCGGGTGAAGGCCCGGGCCGTGATGTGCCACCGCTCGCAGATGACCCGTCTGATCACCGGCGACCCGCAGGGCTTCGTGATGGATGCGGCCACCCGGCACCACTTCATCGACACGCCCGAACTGTTCATCGGCACCCGGTTCATTGGCAGCCGGCCATGACCGACGATGGCAACCTCACCCGCGCCGCCCGCTTCGACCGGCTGTACGGCCGCGATCCCGATCCGTGGCAGGTGGCAACCTCGCCCTATGAGCGAGCCAAATATCAGGCGACGCTGGACGCCCTGCCCCGGCAGCATTACCGCCTGGGCATCGAGGCCGGATGTTCGATCGGCGCCCTGTCGGCTCGGCTTGCCGGGCGCTGCGACCGGCTGATCGGCCTGGATGTCTCCGAGGTCGCATTGCGGCTCGCGCGCCGGCATCACGGCGCCGATCCGCGCCTGCGCTTCCAGCGGGCCGACCTGCCCCGCGACTGGCCACAACGCGCCGCCGAGCTGATCGTGCTGTCCGAGGTGCTGTATTATCTGGACCGGGCCGAGATCACGCAGCTCGCCGGCCACATCGCCCGATCCGCGCCGCACAGCGATTGCGTGCTGGTCAATTATCTGGGCCCGATCCCCGACGGCCTGCCCGGCGCCGAGGCGGCGGCGGCCTTCATCGATGCCATCACCGGCAAGATCGCCGTGCAGAACCTCGACGCCCGGCCGGGCAACGGCTATCGCATCGACATCATCCGTCTGGGGGCGCCCTCACCCGGCGACCCGTAATGGCCTGCCGCCCGCCCTTACCCGCCCGTCCTTACCCGCCCGGGCGGCCCGCGCCCGCCAGCGGATGGGCGCGCTCGATCGCCCGGCGCAGATCGGCATCCAGAACATGGGTATAGATCTGGGTGGTGGTGATGTCGGCATGGCCCAGCAATTGCTGCACCACCCGCAGATCGGCGCCGCCGCTCAACAGATGGCTGGCAAAGGCGTGGCGCAGGACATGCGGCGACACCCGCTCGGGCGCGATGCCGGCATCCAGCGCCAGCGCCTTCAGCAACTGGCCGATCCGCTGCCGGGTCAGGTGCCCCTCGGCGGCGCGGGACGGGAACAGAAAGCTCTGGGCCTTGCGATCGGCGGGCAGAAACACGCCACGCACCGCCAGATAGGCCGCCGCCGCCGCACGGGCCGGCGCGCCCAGCGGCACGATCCGGTCGCGCCCGCCCTTGCCGCGCACCATCAGCACCCGCGGGTCGCGGATCAGGGCAGCGGCCGGCAGCGTCACCAGTTCCGACACCCGCAGGCCGGTGGCATAGAGCAGTTCCACGATCGCGGCCAGCCGGCGGCCTTCCGGGCCTTCCATGGCATGGGCGGCATTGATCAGCCGGTCGACATCGTCTTCCGACAGCATCCGTGGCAGCGGCCGGTGGCGGCGTGGCGCGTCCAGCCGGTCGGTCGGCTGGTCGGGTCTGCGGCCATCGCTGACCATGAACCGGAAGAACCGCCGCAGCGCCGATAGCCGCCGCGCCTGGGTCCAGGGCGCCAGACCGCGCGCTTCCAGCGCCGCCAGATAGCGTGACAGCCCGTCGGCGCCGGCGGTGGCAAGCCCCCCTTCGGGTTTCAGGGTGATCGCGGCATCGGCCAGATCGGTCGCATAGGCGATCAGCGTATTGTCGGCGACGCCGCCTTCCGCGCCCAGCATTTCAAGAAAGGCCTCGATCCGCAGCCGGTCGGCGGCCAGCGGCGCAGGCTTCTCTGTGGGGGAAGGCTCTGTGGGGGGAGGCTCTGTGGGGGGAGGGCCGTCCGATGGAACGGGGCCCTCCGGGCCGTCATCCGGCGCCTGCATGCTCATACCCCCGGCGCCAGGCCCGATATGGCGCCGGCCGCAATCATCATCTCCACCGCCAGCCGGCGGGCCTCGGTATCCAGCCCCGCCAGCCGCAGGCCTTCCAGCCCGCCAGCGATACCGATGGCGCCGGCCTCGGGCCGCGCTTCCAGCAGCATCAGCGCCAGGGCGGCGGTTTCGCCCAGCCGGCCGCCATCGGCCGCGGCACGCAGCGCGAACCACACCGCCGGCACGGGGGTCATCGCACCCTCGATCACCCCGGCATCAGGGGCCGGCAGCGGCAAGGCCTCGGGTGCGAACAAGCCGATGGCCGCGGTCGCGACCTCGCGCGCCGGCCCGGCCAGACCGCCAAGCCAGGGGCCCATGTCCAGGCGGGAAACATCCACCCCCAGCACGGCGCCGGCATCCTCGAAGGCCACCAAGGCCAGCGCGGTGAACTCGCCATCATCGGTCAGCGCCGCCGTCAGCGCCGCCGGCCGGTCTTCCGCCGCCCCCAGCATCGCGGCCGCTGCATCGACCGCGCCTCCCGCCAGCGCCAGCCGTGCGGCGTCGATCCGGCTGTCGGGGTCGAGCCTGCGGATCACCGCCGGGTCCAGCAGCGGCGCCGTCGCGCCGGCGGCGGCGGCGGTCAGCAGCGGATCGGCACCGGCGGCGGCACGCACCAGCGTGGCGATGCCGAACAGTCGCGCCGCCGGGTTGCGCTCAGCGGCGGCGGCGGCGAACTGCCGCGCCCGGAGCCGTTCAGGCCGCGCCTCGCCGGCACGGGCCGCACCCGACAGGGCGGCACTGCGTTCGGCCGCAGCCGCCGCGAGCCATCCGCCGGCCAGCCGCTCAGGCGCGATCAACCCGCGCGTCGCCGCCGCCTCGATCAGCACCAGCCGGTGGAAGGGCGATACCGTCCCGGCGCCGGCCAACCGCAACAGACCGGCATCATCCAGCCCCGCCGCCAGTGCGGCAACGCCGTCGGCCGACGCATCGGCGCTGATCCCGCGCCGGGCCAGCACAGCCAGATCCGCCGGGGTCAGCATCGCCGGGTCAAGATCGTCGATCACGACCGGGCCGGCCGTGACGGCCGCCCGCGCAACCACGCCCGATATGGCACCCGCGGCCGACACCAGCCCGGCCGGCAGGGCAGCATCACCCGCCGACAGCAGGTGACAGGCCAGCACGGCCGCCTCCGCATCGGAAGCCGGTGGCGTGCGCCGGGTCTCGGCCGCCGTCGATATGGCGATCGCGCCGCCGGCTGCGGTCGCAGGCAGCACCGGCGCACAGGCCCGCGCCTCGTCGCCCGCCAGCAGCAGGGCGCCATCGGGGGGCGGATGGCCGGCCGCATCGGCCACAGCCACCGCCGCGCGCGCATCTCCCAGGGCCAGCAGAGCGGCGGCGCGGCGGTCGGCGAACCGGCCGGCATCTGCCCCGGCCGGGGCCGGCCCCTCCGTCGCCAGCAGATCGCGCAGCACCCCGCGCGCCGTGGCCCAGGGCGCCTGACCGGTCAGCCCCGCCAGCGCGACATCGATCCGCGCGGCAGTGCTGCCCTGCCACAGATCGGCCGGCACCGGATCGCCATCATCATCACCATCCGGCACCGTTTCGGTCGCAACCGGCGCGGCGGGCGCAGCGGGAGGCGCCGGGGGTGGCGGAAGCGGTGGCGGTGGCGGTGGCGGTGGCGGAGGTGGCGGTGGAGGCGGTGGAAGAGGCGGTGCAGCCGGTCGCGCCGGCGGCGGCGTGGCAAGCACGCGCGGCGGGGTCACCGGCGGCGGTGTCGCGACCGGAGCTCCCGACAGGGCAGGCGGGCGCACCTGCACCGATGGTGCCGGCAAAATCGCGCGCGAGGGCGGCGCCGACCGCCCGTCGGCTGCCGGTTCATCCGCGGGCGCGTCCGGCACCAGACGCAGAGGCTGCGCCGCAACAGGCATCGCCGCCAGCACGCCCCCGGCCATCCCCCCACCGGCCATCAACAGGGCCAGGATCACATGCAGGGGCCGCCCGGCCGGGTTCAGCGGCGGGCGGTGGCGGGGATGGCGCCGGTCAGCGGACAAGCTTGTCATTGGGCACGACCTTCTCGACCGAGCGCACCGGCGCCGGCATGTCGAAGGTCATGAGGAAGGCGCCGCCACCCAGGATGGCGACGAGAAGCAGGATCAGAATGAAGCGGATCAGCACGCCTGGCGCCTCGCATCGGGGGGGAAGTGGGACCGCCGGGGATCGTCTCCCCGGCCTCCGCGATTGCCGCGACGGCCGGACCTGTGCTTTATTTCCAGCCTGGCCGCGTGTCACCGCGCGTTCCGCAGCCTATCGGTTCGCCATCCGGGTTTCAACTCGACACCGGAGGGCCGTGGCCGGTCGTGCTGTGGCATCGCCTCCGCCTGCCGGCATCCCCACCCTGTCCGCCGGTGGGGCGCTTCGTCGGCATCCTGCCGTTCCGCCGCCGTCAGCCTTCCAGAACGGGCGCGGCCCCGCCCCTGATTGAACCCGGTTCGACATCTTGACCGACGATAGCAGCCAGCCAAGCCACAGCCCCGCCACCGCGGACGACGACGTCACCCCGGATGACGATGCCGATCTGGATGACGATGCCAATCCGGATGACGATGCCAATCCGGATGACCGTGACGCCACGCCGACCGGGTCGGGCAACCCCGGACGCGCCGGCAGGCCGGTCTTCGACCGCCGGCTGATCAACCGGTCCATCGTTCTGGTCGGCCTGATGGGGGTCGGCAAAAGCAGTGTCGGCCGCCGGTTGGCCCAGCGACTGGGCATCGATTTCGTCGATGCCGACACGGAAATCGAAAAGGCGGCCGGGCTGCCGATCCCCGAGATCTTCAGGCTGTATGGCGAAGCCGAATTCCGCCGCGGGGAACGCCGCGTGCTGGCCCGGCTGCTGGATGAAAAGCCGCGGATCGTCGCCACCGGCGGCGGGGCCTTCATGGACGAGGAAACCCGCGCCCGCATCGCCGCCGATGGCGTGTCGATCTGGCTGCGCGCGGATGTGGCGGTGATCGCCAGACGGGTGATGAAACGCCGCCACACCCGGCCATTGATCGCTGAAGGCGACGCCATGGCGACTCTGGAACGGCTGGTGGCCGAACGCCATCCGGTCTATGCCACGGCGGACCTGTCGATCGACAGCACCGACGCACCGCATGAGGTGGCGGTGGATGCCATCATCGCCCTGCTGTCCAGGACCTGGCCGGCCCTGACCGCCACCAAACGTCCCCGCCCGCAGGGGGGCGCCGCCAGCACCACCTCTCCCGATACCGATCCGGCGGCGCCGCAATGATCCCCGGCCCGACCACCATCCCCGCCTTCACCCCGCGACCCCGGAGCCAGATCCGCCGATGACCGCCGCCGCATCCGCCATCGCCTCTCTGCCACCCACCGGTGATCTGGTCACGATCCCCGGCATCGCCGCGCCGGCGCGGCGGGTGCATGTGCCGCTGGGCGACCGCGCCTATGACATCATGGTCGGCGGCGGCGTGCTGGCCGCGACCGGCCGGCTGGTGCGCGATCTGACCGGCGCCCGCCGCGCCGCGGTGGTGACCGACGAGACGGTGGCCACCCATCATCTGGCCCGCTTGCGCACCGCCCTCGACGATGCCGGCATCGACCATCAGGCGATCATCCTGCCGCCGGGCGAGGGCACCAAACGGTTCGGCGAGCTGGAACGCCTGCTGGACCGGCTGCTGGCAAGCGGCATCGAGCGTGGCCAGCCGGTGATCGCGCTGGGTGGCGGCGTGGTTGGCGACCTGTCGGGCTTCGCCGCCGCCGTGCTGCGCCGCGGCACCTGCTTCGTACAGGTGCCGACCACCCTGCTGGCCCAGGTCGACAGCTCGGTCGGCGGCAAGACCGGCATCAATACCCCCCATGGCAAGAACCTGATCGGCGCCTTCCATCAGCCGGCGGTGGTGATTGCCGATACCGATCTTCTGTCCACCCTGCCCGCCCGCGAACTCCGCGCCGGTTATGCCGAGGTGGTGAAATACGGCGCCATCGACGATGCGCCGTTCTTCGACTGGCTTGAGACCCGGGGCACCGAGGTGCTGAGCACGGCCGGCGGCGCCCGCGATCAGGCGGTCGCCCGGTCCTGCGCCGCCAAGGCGCGGATCGTCGCCGCCGACGAAACCGAAACCGGCCAGCGCGCCCTGCTCAATCTGGGGCACACCTTCGGCCATGCCTTCGAGGCGGTCGCCGGCTATGACGGCCGGCTGCTGCATGGCGAGGCGGTGGCCATCGGCATGGTTCTGGCCTTCCGGCTGTCGGTGCGCCGGGGCCTGTGCCCGGCAGCCGATCTGGAGCGGCTGACCCGGCATCTGGCCGCCGCCGGCCTGCCGGTCCGCCCGCGGGACGTCACCGGGGTGACCTGGACGGTCGACGGGCTGATGGCCCCCATCGCCCAGGACAAGAAGGCTCGCGAAGGCCGTGTGCGCTATATTCTGGCACGCGGCATCGGCCGGAGCTTCATCGCCGACGATGTGGCGCCGGCCGAGGTCGCGACCCTGATCGGCGATGTGCTGGCCGGCCGCACGGACGCAGACACGTCAGACGCCAGCCCCCAGATAGTGTCGGCCGGATGATCCGGCCGATGTTCCGACCGGGAGAGAGACCCACCCGCCGATGACCGCCGAACTCTGGCTGTCCCTGCTCGCCATCCTGGTTCTGATCGCCGCATCGGCGTTCTTTTCCAGCAGCGAGACCGCGCTGACCGCAGCCTCGCGCACCCGCATGCACCAACGGGCCGATGAGGGCGATATCCGCGCCCGCCGCGTCGAGGCCCTGACCGCGAAACGCGAAACGCTGATCGGGTCGATCCTGCTCGGCAACAACGCCGTCAACATCCTGGCCTCGTCTCTGGCCACCAGCGCCCTGATCACCCTGTTCGGCGATGCCGGCGTCGCCATCGCCACGCTGGGCATGACCCTGCTGCTGCTGATCTTCGCCGAGATCCTGCCCAAGACCATCGCGCTGCACTATCCCGACCGTCTGGCCCTGACCTTGTCGGGACCGCTGACGATGACCGTGCGGGTGCTGGGGCCGTTCTCACGGGTGATCGGCCTGCTGGTGCGCGGCATCGCGCGGATCTTCGGCATCCGGCTCGACAACGACAAGATGATGGTGTCGGCCGATGATCTGCGCGGCGCGATCCGGATGTATGACGACCCCGAGGCCACCGATGCCGAGACCCGCACCGAAAAGGAAATGCTGGCGAGCATCCTGGATCTGGCCGACCTGACCGTGGGCGAGATCATGGTGCATCGCCGCCAGATGACCACGATCGATGCCGATCTGGCACCGTCGGCCATCCTTTCCCAGGTGACAACAAGCCCCCATACCCGGCTGCCGATGTGGCGCGGCGAGCCCGACAACATCGTGGGCGTGCTGCATGCCAAGGACATGCTGCGGGCCTTGACCCAGGCCGGGGGCGACCCAGCGCGGATCGACGTGGCGAGCCTTGCCCGCACACCCTGGTTCATTCCCGACAGCACCACCCTGCACGACCAGTTGCACGCCTTCCGCCAGCGCCATGCCCATTTCGCGCTGGTGATCGACGAATACGGCACCATCCAGGGGCTGGTGACGCTGGAAGACATCCTGGAAGAGATCGTGGGCGAGATCGTCGACGAGCATGACATCGCGATCGAGGGGCTGGAGCGCCAGCCCGATGACAGCCTGCTGGTCGACGGTACGGTGACCATCCGCGACATCAACCGCGAGACCGGCTGGCGCCTGCCCGATGACGAGGCCGCCACCATCGCCGGGCTGATCATTCACGAGGCCATGCTGATCCCCGAGGTCGGCCAGCGCTTCCGCATCGCCGGCATCGAGGCCGAGGTGCTGCGCCGGCACCGCAACCGGATCACCAAGCTGCGCCTGCACGCGGCCGATGAAACCGCCCTTGCCCAGCGTCCCGCCGGCCGGCATCCCGACCGGTCATGACCACACCCGATCAGCGACAGCGAGGCCCTGGATGATCGGCGAACTGCTGACGATCATCGCCCCTATCCTGATCTGCGCCGCCATCGGCTTCAGCTGGATCCGGGTGTTCAAACAGCCATACGACACCGGCTTCATCACCAATCTGGTGACCAATGTCGGCGTGCCGTCGCTGATCTTCTCAAGCCTCACCAACGGCACCATCGCGCCCGACGCCTTCGGGGCCTTCGCGCTGGCGGCGGCCTTGACCATGGTCGGCATGGGGCTGCTGGCCTGGCCGATCCTGCGCATGGCCGGCCTGCCCTGGCGGACCTATCTGACGCCGATGATCTATGGCAATGCCGGTAATATGGGGCTGCCGCTGTGCCTGTTCGCCTTCGGCAAGGAAGGCCTGGGCTTCGCCATCGGCTTCTTCGCGGTCTCGGCCGTGTCCCAGTTCACCATCGGCGCCTGGGTGCTGTCGGGCCAGAGCGCCGGGCGCTTCCTGCTGCGCCAGCCGGCGCCCTGGTCGGTGGTGGTGGCGCTGATCTTCGTGCTGGGCGAGTTGCACGCGCCGCTGTTCCTGGCCAACACCACCCATCTGATCGGCGGCTTCACCATTCCCCTGATGCTGATCACGCTGGGTGTCAGCCTGGCGCGGATGAAGGCGACCCGGCCGCTGGGCACGCTGGGCCTGGCAGTGCTGCGCAGCGGCGGCGGCTTCCTGATCGCCCTGTTTCTGGGCCGGGTGGTGTTCGGCTTCGAGGGCGTGGCGCTGGGCGTGCTGCTGGTCGAGGCATCGATGCCGGTGGCGGTGTTCAATTATCTGTTCGCCCAGCGCTATAACCGGTCACCTGAGGATATTGCCTCGCTTGTGGTGACCTCCACCCTTCTGGCCTTCCTGTTTCTGCCCGGCTTGCTGTGGGTCGCGATACATCTCTCAGGTGGTGGCTGAACCGATCTTTTCGCACCTGCGTTGCAACGGATGACGAACGCGGCGACAACACCTATACTCCGGCCGAGATAGATCTGGGTCGAACGTTTGTCTCAGGCTCCCGTCGGACATCCCGTGTTTCCGCGCCAAATCCCGGCACTGTTCAGGAGACCCCACCCTCATGCCGCTGTCAGCGCCAGCATCCCGCCAGCACATCCATACCCGCCAGATCGACCTTCGCGGTTATGAACGCGACGATGGCCTGTGGGATATCGAAGCCCATCTGACCGACGTAAAGACCTATCCGATCGACAATCGCTGGCGCGGCCAGCTCGATCCCGGCACACCCATCCATGACATGTGGGTGCGGCTGACCATCGACATCGGGTTCGAGATCAAGGCGATCGAGGCTGTGATGGACAGCACGCCCTATTCGATCTGCGGCGATATCGCCGCGAATTTCCAGAAACTGGTCGGGCTGAAGATCGTGCCGGGCTGGACCAAGGCGATCCGCGCCCGCGTGGGCGGGGTGCATGGCTGCACCCATCTGGTCGAGCTGATGCGCCCGCTCGGCACCGTGGCCTTCCAGACCCTGTATCCGGCACTGGAACGCAAGCGTCGCCAGGCCGATGCCCAGCTCGCCGATGCCCAACGCGCCGATGCCAACACGCAGGATGCGGCGTCGGCCACACCACGGCAGCCGACGCCGAAACCACCTGCACATCTGAACACCTGCTACGCGCTCAATGCCAATGGCGAGGTTGTCAGGCAGCATTATCCTGAGTGGTATACGGGCGGCTGACCGGCTGGGCCGCGCGGTCTTCGCCGCCACGGCCGGTGGCCAGACGCTCCAGACGGCGCTGGATCGCGCTGCGATCGGCGCGGCCCGGACGCAGCGCCTTGCCGTGACCGGAACGGGCATGGCCCTGCTCGGTCGCGGCGGCGCGATAGTAGTTCATGATGAACACCCGGATCGCCGCGGTCAGGGTCGACTCACGACGTGTGCTGTTGACCATGGTCGCCAGCTCGTGGATCCGGCAGCCTTCACGCTGACAGATTTCGGTCAGCGCATCCCACATATCGGCTTCCAGCCGGATGCTGGTCCGGCGGCCATCGACCACGACATTGCGATTGATCAGTGAACTGGACATTGTGCCTATCGCCCCCCTTCGGTCCGGCCCCCCGGCCGGCTGTTCCCCCGACGACACCCTTGCGCGATAACCTGCTTATTTTTTTATTTAAGGTTGTATTAACACAACCCGAACGCGTTTCAAAGGGCAATCGCATGCCGCTGTGCCGCGGGCCGGCGTATTTTCAACCCACGCGCCGCGCTTCCTCCGGCGTTCTCGTCGACAGCGCAAGTGCATGAACGCGATCGGCAAGTTCCTCAGCCAGCACCTGATAGACCCGCCTCTGACGCGCGACGCGGGTCTCGCCCTCGAATGCGGCAGCGACGATATCGACCCGGAAATGGGTTTCGCCGCCTGGGCGATGCCCCGCATGGCCAGCATGCTGGTCGCTCTCGTCGACGATCTCCAGCCGCTCGGGCGCGAATGCCTGGGCGAGCTTGCTTTCGATCCGCTGCTTCATGGTCATTTTGGTACAGGCCTCCGTATTCCTGGGATCATATCCCGATGATACCCCATTTGGCTATGCCGCGCGCGGTTTGCGCGAAACCCCAAGCCTATTGCGCGCACCGCCCCGGCCTGCCTCTCCCCTGAGTATCAATGCGGGACAATTTGTGCCATATCGGGACAAGCGTTTCACGATCAAACAGCTTGGCGAACACAGCCGCACAGCGATGATGCCGTTGAAACACAGGATGGGAAGCGCTTTTCCAACCAAGTGGACCAGGATGCAGCCAATCCACCCGCAAACGTTAAGCGCACATTAAGCCGGACGCTGATGATCCTGGTACGCGGGCGCCAAAACCGCACCCAACCGGGCGTCGCGGTACCTTTCCGGCCGCGTGGCATGCCACCAGCGCGCAATTTTCGAGTGGAACAACCAAACTGGCACACCGATTGCTTTCTATTCAGGCGGAAGCCGAGGGCGGCCAAAACGGGAACCCACCCGCTCCGTCGTCACGTCATCACGAAGGTGCGGAAAACAATGACAACCCCCTCTGCAGTTGCAACACCCTCCGAAGAAGGGAGCGTCCCCATGAAGACCACCAAGAGCCGGGCTCAGGAAGTTGATCGTTATGTCGGCGCGCGGATCCGCGAGCGCCGCATCATGCTGGGCCTGACCCAGCAGCAGCTGGCCGACATGATCGGCGTCACCTATCAGCAGGCGCATAAGTACGAGCGTGGCATCAACCGCATCGCGGCCGGCCGCCTCTATGACATCGCGCAGGCGCTGGGCGTCACCATCTCCTACTTCTTTGAAGGTCTGGAGCAGGGCGGCCAGGTCGAGATGACCCCCCGTCAGCGCATGTGCCTGGAACTGGCACGCAACTTCTCGATGATCCAGAACGGCAAGCATCAGGAAGCGCTGAGCACCCTGGCTCGCAGCCTGGCCGACGCCTCCTGAGCGACGGTCCGGTGACGCTCGCGGCCCGGCCGGCCGCGACCCGGCATCGAAACGCCCGTGCGATCCCGCCTTGCGGATTGCGCGGGCGTTCGGCTTTTTGAGGCATCGGTCGGTTTTAGAGCAGCCGGCAGGGGCGCCCCACTTGCCGCACCGCCACGCGTAACGCATATTCTGCCGTCATGGCGATCGAGCTTTTCAGCATCCGGCGTAGCGCTGCCTATGCCCCCGACGGAACCCGGCTCTGCGACTGCGAGGGCTGCGGCGAGGCGGGAGCATTCCGGGCACCAAAATCGCGCGACCGGTTGCGGGACTATCATTTTTTCTGCATGGAGCATGTCCGCGCCTACAACAAGGGCTGGGACTACTTCAAGGGCCTGAGTTCGGCCGAGATCGACCGCCATCTGCATGACGACATGACCTGGCACCGGCCGAGCTGGCCGTTCGCCAGCGCCGACCGCGATCAGGCCGACGAAATCGCCAGGACGGCGGCGGAACTGCTGCGCAACGGCCAGACCCGCGACCCGTTCGGCATGTTCGGTGCCGCCAACCGCGCCGCCGAGCGGGTGCGGGTGATGGCCGAGGCGCGCTTCACCCAGGAGGAACGCCACGCCTTCAAAACGCTTGGTATCGATCCGACCCGCGACCTGCCACAGATCAAGGACCACTACAAGAAACTTGCCAAACGGCTTCACCCGGACGTCACCGGGGGCGACGCCGCATCCGAGGAACGGATGAAAACCGTCAACCAGGCCTATTCCTTTTTGATGCACCGCGCGTCAGACTGGACCTGAGCCGGCGCCGATACACATCCGGAGGGGTGTTCGTGTGCCGGGCGTCCGGCATGCGGCCTCCCCACCGCAGCCTGGCGATGCCGATGGAAGCCGGATCTGTCCCGGCGCGCCATCCTCATCTGAACCGCAGATCGACCCTGACCCCACAGGCCGACCGCATCCACCTGCCCCAGCGGAGATTTCCTTCCCATGGCTTCCGAGACCCTGGCCGCCCCCACCATGAACACCCAGTCGATGCCGGATATCGAGGTGTCTGTGCGACAGGTCTTCGGCATCGACAGCGACATGGTGGTGCCGGCGTTCAGCGAGCGCAGCGAACACGTGCCGGATCTGGACCTGACCTATCGGTTTCAGCCCGATGTCACCCTCGCCATCCTGGCCGGCTTCGCCTATAACCGCCGCGTGATGATCCAGGGCTATCACGGCACCGGCAAGTCGACCCATATCGAGCAGGTCGCGGCCCGGCTGAACTGGCCTTGTGTCCGCGTCAACCTGGACAGCCATATCAGCCGCATCGACCTGATCGGCAAGGACGCCATCGTTCTCCGTGATGGCAAGCAGGTGACCGAGTACAAGGAAGGCATCCTGCCGTTCTGCCTTCAGCGTCCGACCGCGCTGGTCTTCGACGAATACGATGCCGGCCGCGCCGACGTGATGTTCGTCATCCAGCGGGTGCTTGAGAATGAGGGCAAGCTGACCCTGGTGGAACAGAACCGGGTGATCCGCCCGAACCCCTATTTCCGCCTGTTCGCCACCGCCAACACCGTGGGTCTCGGCGACACCACCGGGCTGTATCACGGCACCCAGCAGATCAACCAGGGCCAGATGGACCGCTGGAACGTGGTGGTGACGCTGAACTATCTGGCGGCCGAGGAAGAATCCGCGATCGTGCTGTCGAAGCTGCCCGATTTCGACAATGCCGAGGGCCAGAAGACCGTGCGGTCGATGGTGGCCCTGGCCGATCTGACCCGCAGCGCCTTCATCAATGGCGACATCTCGACCGTCATGTCGCCGCGCACCGTGCTGACCTGGGCCGAGAACTATCGGATCTTCAAGGACATCCAGCTCGCCTTCCGTTTCACCTTCCTCAACAAATGCGACGAGGTGGAGCGGCCGCTGATCGCTGAGTATTATCAGCGCTGCTTCGGCACCGAGCTGCACGTTCCCGGCATCCGCCATCTGGGCTGAGGACCATGCGCAAGCGCAACGATCCGCAGTCGGTCGAGCAGTTCAAGCGTGCCCTGACCAGTACCGTCAAGGCGATGGCGGGCACGCCGCAGCTCGAAGTCGGCTTCACCTTCGAACCGCCCCGCCTGCGCGGCGAGCGGGTGAACTTGCGCGCGCCGATGCGCAACCTGCCCGAGCAGCAGGTGACGCGCATCCGTGGCGAGGCCGACCAGATCGCGCTGCGCGTGCGCCATCACGATGCCCGGGTCCATATGGCCCGCCAGCCCCAGGGCGACCTGTCGCGGCGGTTATACGAGGCCTGCGAGCAGTTGCGCATCGAGGCGCTGGGCAGCCGCTCCATGGAGGGCGTGCGCGGCAATCTGGCCCGGCTTCAGGAAGATCATCTGCGCGAGCAGCCGCAGCGGCTGATGGTCGATGACAGCCCGGAATCGCTGTGCGAGGCGGCGATGCTGATGCTGCGTGAACGGTTGACCGGCGTGAAGACGCCGGAGGTCGCCGAGGCGCTGGTCGAGCATTGGCGCCCGGTGATCGAGTCGAAGGCCGGCCCCGATCTTGAGCGCCTGCCCGATGTGCTCGGCGACCAGCGCCGCTTCGCCGACGGCATCCGCGAATTGCTGGCCGATCTGGACATCGAGACCGAAGCCGAGGGCGAACTCGACGAGGATCGCGAGCCCGACGAATCCGATGATCAGGCCGAAGCCGAAGCCCAGGACCAACCCGATGGCGAGGGCGGCGACAAATCCGAGGATGGCGACGACAGCGGCCAGTCCAGCGACGGATCGCCCGAGACCGGCGATGGCGAGGCCGATGCCGAGGCCGCCGAGACCGACCCCGATGCCGAAAGCGGCGCCGGCGGCGAGGACAGCTCGTCGCGGGTCCGGCCCTGGGTGCCGCCGGGCAGCAACGAAAACGAATCCGCAGCCGACCTCTATCGCCCCTACACCACCGAATTCGACGAGGTGGTGGAAGCGACCGATCTTGCGACCGACGATGAACTGAACCGCCTGCGCGGCCTTCTGGACCAGCAGCTCACCCATCTGCACGGCGTGATCACCAAGCTCGCCAACCGTCTGCAGCGCCGCCTGCTGGCCAAGCAGTCGCGCGGCTGGGAATTCGACCTGGACGAAGGCCTGCTCGACAGCTCCAAACTGGCCCGTGTGGTGGTCCAGCCGCTCTACAGTCAGACCTATAAGCGCGAGCGCGAAACCGATTTCCGCGACACCGTCGTCACTCTGCTGATCGACAATTCCGGCTCGATGCGCGGCCGGCCGATCTCGGTGGCGGCGATGAGCGCCGACATCCTGGCGCGGACGCTGGAACGCTGCGGCGTGAAGGTCGAGATTCTGGGCTTCACCACCCGTGACTGGAAGGGGGGCCAGTCGCGCAAGAAATGGCTCGACAGCGGCAAGCAGCCAACGCCGGGGCGGCTCAACGATCTGCGTCACATCGTCTATAAATCGGCCGACTGGCCGTGGCGGCGGGCGCGAAAGAATCTGGGCCTGATGCTGCGCGAAGGCCTGCTGAAAGAGAATATCGACGGCGAGGCGATCCTGTGGGCGCATAACCGCCTGCTGGCCCGCCACGAGAACCGCCGCATCCTGATGGTGATCTCGGATGGCGCGCCGGTCGACGACAGCACCCTGTCGGTCAACACCTCGAACTATCTGGACCGGCATCTGCGCCAGGTGATCGACTGGATCGAGACCCGCTCGCCGGTCGATCTGGTGGCGATCGGCATCGGCCACGACGTCACCCGCTATTACAAGCGGGCGGTCACCATCGTCGATGCCGAGCAGCTTGGCGGCACGGTGATGAACCAGCTGGCCGAGCTGTTCGAGGACGACACCGGCCCGCGCGGCCGCATGCGGCACTGATCCGGAGCGTCCGGGCGACGGCCACGTCAGAAAAGAACAGGGGGCGGACATCACCATGTCCGCCCCCTGATCATATCGGCGCAACCGACGGGTCAGACGTGCTGGCCGCCATTGATGTGCACTTCCGCGCCATTGATATACGAGGCATCCGACGAGCACAGGAACAGGATGGTGCGGGCCACCTCCTTGGGGTCGCCCAGCCGGCGCATCGGGATCTGGGTCTTGACGATCTCCTCGGTGCCCGGCGACAGGATCGAGGTGTCGATCTCGCCGGGCGCGATCGCGTTGACCCGCACCCCCAGCCGGCCGAAATCGAAGGCCTGTTCACGGGTCAGCGCCGCCAGCGCCGCCTTGGAACAGGCATAGGCCGCGCCGGCGAAGGGATGAACCCGCGATCCGGCGATCGAGGTGACGTTGACGATGGTGCCGCCGGCGCCACTCAGTTCCGGCAGCAGAAGCCGCGAGAGCATGGCCGCCGAGAACAGGTTGACGTTGAACACAGACAGCCAGGTCTCGTAATCGGTCTCGGCCACCCCCGCCCGCGCGCCACCGGGCCGCTTCGGGGAGATGGCGGCATTGTTGACCAGGGCGCTCAATCCCCCGCCGCCCAGGCGCTTGCGCACCTCGTCGGCCATCGTGGCATAGCTCGCCGGATCGGACAGATCGGCCTGGATATGGCTTTCCCGCCCGCCGGGCCAGGGGCAGTCGGCATCGAAGGACGCCCGCGACACGGTCAGCACGCGCCATCCATTCTGATAGAACAGCTTCACGGTGGCATGGCCGATCCCGCGGCTGGCGCCGGTCAGCAGCATCGTCTTGCGGGCGCTGAGCGGTTCGTTCTGTTCGGGCATTCCAGGTCTCCCATCGCGGCCACCCGCATCGGCCGCAGATCTGCGGCACGGATAAAGGGCCGGCGGCGCAGCATAGCAGTGCAAACGCCGTCAACTCCACCATTGCGGTGGGCTGCTATCGCTGCACCAGCGCCAGCCTGATCCCCAGAGCGATGAACAGCGCGCCAAGCCCCCGGTCCAGCCACAGGCCGATGCGCGGGCGGGCGTGCAGATGGCGGGTCAGCCGCGCGCCGGCCAGGATCATCGGCGGTTCAACCAGGCCCGCCACCGCGATCACCAGCACGCCATGCAGCAGCAACTGCGCCCAGGCGGGGCCGGCGCCATCGACCACGAATTGCGGCAGGAAGGCCAGAAAGAAGATCGCGACCTTGGGGTTCAGCAGATCGATCAGCGCGCCCTGTCGCAGAATGCCGATGCCGCTGGCCGATCCGGCGCCCTCATCGGCGGTGAAGCCACCACCGCCCGACCGCAGAGCCCTTATGCCCAGCCAGATCAGATAGGCCGCCCCCAGCCACTTCACCGCCGTGAACACACCGGCCGAGGTGGCGAGGATCGCCGACAGTCCCGCCGCCGCCATCAGCACATGGCCCATGGCGCCGGTCCAGATGCCGAACATGGCGGCAAAGCCGGCGCGCCGGCCACCACGGATGGTATGGCCCAGGATATAGGCGATGTCGGGACCGGGAGACAGGTTCAGCAACAGCGCCGCCAGGAAAAAGGCGCCCCAGTGGGCGAGGTCGTAATCGAACACCGGGGGTCTCCCACAGGCAGGGCGGGTGGGGCAGGGTGGGCGGGGCTAGCGGGCCACCATCACCGCGCCATCCTTCATCACCAGCCGGATCGATGTCTCGGGCGTTGCCCAGGCTGCCACATCATGCAGCACGTCGCCATCGACCATGATCAGATCGGCGCGGAAGCCTTCGGCCACCTGACCGATCTGATCCTGCATCCGGAACAGCCGTGCCGCCACGACGGTCGCCGAACGCAGGATGTCGATCGGCGCCTGCACCTCGGCCCTGAGCGCGAACTCGGTCAACTGCCGACGATGCATGATGCCCAGAAGATCGGTGCCGAAGGCGATGTTCACGCCGCCCCGATGGGCCAGCCTCAGGGCATCCATGCCGGCATCCAGCACGTCATAGACCTTGCGGTGCAGGGGCGCCGGCATGCCGGCTTCCAGCCCCTCATCGGCCAACGCGCGATAGGTGGCCAGCGTCGGCACCAGGAAGCGGTCCTTCGCCACGAACAGATCCACCGAACTCTGATCCAGCAGATTGCCATGCTCGATCGAGGTCAGCCCGGCTTCCAGCGCCCGGTTGATGGCGCGGGCGGTATAGGCATGGCCCATCACCGGGATGTTCGCGGCCTCGGCCTCCTCCACCGCCGCCCGCAATTCCTCCATCGCGAACTGGGTGCTGTCGATGCGGTCGGTGGGCGAGGCGACTCCGCCTGAGACCATCAGCTTCAGATGGGTGGCACCGGTGCGGATCAGGTCGCGGCAGGCACGGCGCATCTCGGGCACACCATCGCAAACCTTGCCCAGCCCCGCGCAGCAGAAGCACTCGCCCAGCTCCTGTTGTCCGGGTCCGCGCATATCGGCATGGCCGCCGGTCTGCGACAGCGCCTTGCCGCAATACAGCAGCCGCGGCCCCGGCAGCGAGCCTTCGGCGATCGCGCGCGCCAGCCCCCAATCGGCGCCGCCGGCATCGCGCACGGTGGTGAAGCCGCGCCCCAGCATGCCCTTCAGCACGTCGGCCGTGTGCACGGTCACATAGCTTGGCGCCATCTGGCCCAGTTCGGCGAAGTTGGGGATGATCGCGGTCACATGGACATGGGCGTCGCACAGGCCCGGCATCAGCACCCTGCCGGCCACGTCGATCTCCACCGCATCGGCAGCGGCCATGCGATGGACATCCGGGGCCACAGCCTTGATCCGGCCATTGGCAACCAGCACCGACAGGCCGTCGACATAGGCACCGGCCACCACGTCCAGCACGCGGGCGTTGCGGAATATCGTCTCGGTCATGAACAGAAACCTTCTATCGGGTCTTCAACGGGCGGGGTGCAAAGATCAATGGGTGCCCAGATACAGATCGGCCATCCGCTCATCGGCCAGCAACCGCGGCGCGGTGTCGTCGATCACCACCCGGCCGGTGTCGAGGATATAGCCGCGATCGCTGATCGCCAGCGCCTGGCGCGCGCGCTGTTCCACCAGCAAGGCCGATACCCCCAGCGCCGGCAGGCCCTGGATCAGCGCCAGTACCTCGTGCACCAGCGCCGGCGACAGCGCCGCCGTCGGCTCGTCGAGGATCATCAGCCGGGGCTGTGGCATCAGCGCGCGGGCGAAGGCCAGTTGCTGGCGCTCGCCACCCGACAGGCTGCCGGCACGGGTGCGGCGGCGCTCGGCCAGGGCCGGGAAGCGGTCGAACATCTCATCGATCCGCCGGCGCCGGTCGGCCACCCCCTCCACCACCTGCAGGTTCTCGGTGACGGTCAGGGTGGGAAACACATTTTCCACCTGGGGCACATAGACGATGCCAAGGCCGATGCGCTTCTCGCTCGCCACCCGTTCGAGCGAGGTGCCGTCGATCCGCATCTCGCCCCGCACCCGGGTCAGCAGCCCCATCAACGCCTTGACCAGGGTGGATTTGCCCGACCCATTGGTGCCGGCGATGGTCACGATCTCAAGCGGATCGACATGCAGCGAGATGCCGGTGACGATATCGACATCGCCATAGCCGGCACACAGGTCGTTCACGGTCAACAGGCTCATACCGCCCCACCCATATAGGCTTCGCGCACCACCGGATCAGCCAGCACCTCGGCCGGCGTGCCCTGGGCCAGCAACCGGCCGCGATCGATCACGATCATCCGCTCCACCAGCGCCGACAGCGATGGCAGATTGTGCTCCACGATCAGGAAGCCGATGCCGCCGGCGGCGATCTCGCGGATGCGCACGGCGATCTCGTCGATCAGCACCGGGTTCACCCCGGCGAAGGGCTCGTCCAGCAGGATCATCCGGGGCCGGACCATCAGCGCCCGGCCCAGCTCCAGCAGCTTGCGCTGGCCGCCCGACAACCCGCCGGCCAGCGTGTCCGCCACCCGCGCAAGGTTCAGAAAGCCCAGGATCTCATCGGCGCGGGCGGCGATATCGGCTTCCTGGCGCCGGATGCGGCCGGGCCTGAAAAATACGTCGATCAGATGTTCCCCGGCCTGCCCCGGCGCCGCCGCCGCCAGATTCTGGCGCACGGTCAGGCTGGCGAAAACCCTTGGCACCTGGAAGGTGCGGCCCATCCCCGCCCGCACCCTGTCCACCGCCGACAGCCCTGTCAGGTCACGGCCGGCAAAGCCCACCCGGCCGGCATCGCCGGACTGAAAGCCGCTGATCACCGAAAACAGCGTGCTCTTGCCGGCACCGTTCGGGCCGATCAGACCCGACAACCCGCCCACCGGCACGCTGAAGCCCACATCGGTCAGCACCCGCACGCCGCCGAAGCTCTTGGAGATGCCCTCGACGATCAGTTGGTCGACGGAGCGGCGATGGTCTGCTGCACCGGGCGGGCTGCCCGTCATCAATCTGTCCTGCATCGCCTACGCCCTCCCCGCCCTGGCGCCCAGAATGCCATCAGGCCGGAAACGCATCAGCAGCATCAGCGCCACGCCCACCACGCCCAGCCTGAGGCTTGCCATCTCGACCTCGGAAATCCCCGGCACCACGTCGCGCAGAAACCGCGATCCTTCCAGAAAGCCGATCAGTACGATAGTGCCGATGGCGGCACCGCTCACCCGACCAGACCCGCCGAAGATCATCGCCACCCAGACATAGAAGGTCAGCAGCGGCACGAATTGTTCGGGCGTGATGTAGGTGATGTAATGGGCATAGAAGGCGCCGGACAGGCCGGCAAAGGCGCTGCCGACCATGAACACCGCTACCTTGAACCGGCCCGGCTGCTTGCCCAGCGACCGCACCGCCTCCTCATCGTCGCGGATCGCCTGGATCATCCGGCCGAAGGGGCTGTTCACCAGCCGCCAGTTGATCGCCAGCACCAGACCGACCGCCACCACCAGCAGCGCCAGCGTCACCAGATTGGGATCGACACCGGTGATGCCCAGGGCGGCGGCCGCGGACGGGATGCCGGGAATGCCCTGCACACCGCCGGTCAGCCAGCGTTCATTGGTGATGATCAGCCGGATGGTTTCGGAAAAGCCCAGCATCACGATCGCGAAATACTCGATCCGCAGCCGCAGCGACAGCAGCGCCACCGGCCAGGCGGCAAGGGCCGCCAGCAGGGCGGCCGCGGCGAAGCCCAGCAGCAGCGGCACCCCCGCCATCACCAGCAGGGCGCTGGTATAGGCGCCGATGGCGAAGAAACCGACCAGGCCGAAATTGATCAGCCCGGTGAAGCCATATTGAAGATTGAGGCCGAAGGTCATCAGCATGTAGGTGAGCGTGACGACCGCGACCGCGAGCAGGTAGATATCCATCGGTCGATCTCTCTTGCCGGGCCTGGGATAGATCAGCGCACCAGCGCGTTGCGGGCGAACAGGCCCTGCGGGCGGATCATCAGCATCAGCAGCAGCACCGCGAAACCGACCCCGATCTTGTAGGTGAAGCCGACGAAAGGGGTCGACAGCTCTTGTGCCACGCCGATCAGCAAGCCCCCAAGAACCGCCCCCACCGGGTTACCGATGGTGCCGAGGATGGTGGCGGCGAAGGCCGGCAGCAGCAGATCCCAGCCCATATCGGGCGTCACCACCGTCTTCACCCCCAGCAGCACACCGGCAAGCCCGGCAAGCGCCCCGGCCATCAGCCACATCACCACCATCACCCGGCCGGCGTTGATGCCGCTGGCGCGGGCAAGATCGGGGTTGTCGGCCACCGCGCGCATCCGCCGGCCGATCGGCGTCAGGTGCAGCAGCCCGAAGGTGACGGCCAGCGCCGCCGCCGCCGCCGCCATCACCTGCACATCCGCCGGCTGGACCCGCAGCGGCCCCACCAGCGTCGCGCGGGCCAGCGGCAGGTCATAGACCCGCTGATCATGCCCCATGAAGAAGCCGAGTGCTGCGCGCAGGAAAAAGGCGAGACCGATCGAGGCGATCATCGATGCCACCGCCGAGCGTTTCGCCAGCGCCCGGAACAGCAGGTAATAGAACGCCACCGTCACCGCCGCCGACGCGGCAACGCCGGCCAGGATCGCGCCGATCACACCGCCGCCCAGCGTGGTGCCGGCAAGGCCGCCGAAGGCACCGACCGTCATGACATCGCCGGTCGCGGCATTGGGAAAGCGGGCGATGCCGAACACCAGCGTGATCGACAGCGCGCCCAGGGCATAGATCGAGCCTTCGACAACCCCGTTGAAGGCGAGGTTGAGGTAATAGGCGGTGTCCATTGGCGGGTTTCCACGAAGGACGTGATGCAAGGGGTGTGCGTGGCCGGTCCGGCAGCGGGACACCGCCGGACCGGCGCCGAGCGTCAGAACTTGACGACGTCCTTGCGCACGAAGCTGGTGCCCTCGATCTCGGACAGGCTGAAATCGGGGGTCACGTCGCCATACTGGTCGAAGGACAGCCGGCTGGACGCACCTTCATAGTTCACGGTCTTTCCGGCCTCGATCGCGGCCTTGCCCTCGGCGAAGGTATAGACCGGCGTGCCGTCGGCGCTGTCGATGCTGCGGATCGCCGCGTTGATCGCCTTGGGGGCCGTGTCGGGGCAGGCGGCCTGCATGGCCAGTCCCCACGAGATGACCATGTCATAGGTCATCGCCGCATAGACATTGCCCGATGCCGGGCTGCCGGTCGCGGCCTGATAGGCTGCCGCGAAATGGTCATAGCTGGGGGCGGTCTCGTTGCTGATGCTGTCGACCGAGATGATGCTGGCCGCGACCTCGGGGCCCAGCGCGTCGATCAACTGCTGGTTCGCGGCCCAGCCCGGAATGATCCATTGCAGGTCGGGACTCTGGCCGCTCTGGAACCATTCCCGCAGGATCACGGTCGTGTCCTGAAGATAGGATCCCATCACCACCACATCCGGGTTGGCGGCCAGGATCTGCTGTAATTCGGAACGATAGCTGGGCCGCTTGGGCTCATAGACCACGGCGCTCACCACCGCGCCGCCATCCGCGGTCCAGGCCTTGGTGAAGCCCTCGGTGTTGCCGATGCCGGAGGCGTTGTTATAGGCCATGGTCGCCGGGCGCTTGAAGCCACGCATGGTGGCGATCTTGGCGAAGGCCTGACCGAAGCGGTCATTGGTGGCCTGGAAGCGCCAGACCATGTCGTCCTTGTCTTCCATCGAAATCGCCGGCGCACCCGAGGTGTTCAGCTCCGGAATGCCGGCGGCGGCGGTGATCGGCATCACCGCCAGCGTCACACCCGACGACCAGGTGCCCATGATCACCTGGGCGCCGTTCACCTCGATCAGCTTCTTCACCGCCAGCACCGCCGCATCGGGCGAGGTCTGGGTGTCTTCGGCGGTCACCTCCAGCATGCGGCCGCAGACGCCGCCGGTCTGGTTGACCTCGTCCGCCGCCATCACGATCGCCTTCTGCATGCCCGGCCCGTAGGGGCTGCCGGCGCCGGTCACCGGGTTCAACGCCCCGATCCGGAACGGCGTGTCGTCGGCCCGGGCCATGCCCGGCGCGGTCGCCGCCATCGCCACCGTTAATACCGCCAGTGATCCACCCGCCAGCAGCCGGCGCATGGTCGATCCGGTCTTGTCTGTCATCCCTGACACTCCTTGCCATCCCTGTCATCCGCGCCATCCCGAATGCCGGTCTCGCCGGATATCCGGGGCCGCCGCCGGCCCTTCTGTCGCACGGGTCTGCGTGCATGGGGCCGGTCGGTCGCGCGTCTCCCGCAAGCCGCATCGCCTCACGCGGGCAGATGCGGCATGCCGCCTGTCCCGCGCCCTTCGACAAGGGTCGCCAGGATCGTTTTCCAGGCGCGCAACAGCTCCTGGTAATAGTCCGGATCGGGCTTCAGCACCGTCTGCGCGCCCATGCCCCGCAACAGGCACAGCGTCAGGTTCAGCACGGTGGTGGTGGCGCGGTCGGCCGTGCCGCGCGCCGCGAAGAACTCGGTCCACATCTGGTCCAGCGCCACATGGAAGCGCTTCACGATCGGCAGCAGCACATCGCGCAGGTCCGGATCGGTGCGGGCGGCGGTGATATGCTCCAGCGTGATATAGAACAGCCGGCCCGAGAACCGCCGCCACAGATCGTCGACGAAGGCATCCAGCCCGATGGCGCCGGACCGCACCGATGCCGCCATGCCGCGAATCTCGACGATCTCGTCGTCCAGCAGCCGTTCGATCGCCGCCGCCAGCAGATCGGCGCGGGTCGGGTAGTGATGCAGCAAAGCCCCGCGCGACACGCCAGCGCGTTCGCACACCGCCTGTGTCGCCAGACGGCCATAGCCTGCTTCCATCAGCACGTCGAGGGTGGCGTAGAGCAGCTTGTCGCGCATCTCGGCGCTGCGCATTTCCTGCGTCCGCCGCGCCCTGGCCGGCATGGCGGCGCCTGTCTGCTGCGTCATGCCCGCCTCCCAGCCGGATGCCTCGCCTCTGATGACAAGAGTGTGCGTCCATTAACAAACAGTCAAGACTGAATGTTTTTATCCACAGTATTGCGACGACATCATGCCCTTGACCCGGCCCCAAGGGTCGGGCCGATAAGAGAGGTGGACGGTCCGACCATTTGAGCCCGCCCACACTCAGGAGACACCCGATGCCACCATCCAGCCCGGCCCTGTCACCATCACAAGCCGCCGCCCGGCTTGGCGTGTCGCCCAAGGCGCTCAGGCTGTATGAACAGCGGGGGCTGGTCACCCCGGCACGCACGGCGGCGGGATGGCGGGCCTATGGTCCCGATGCGATGGCGCGGGCGGCCGACATCGTGGCCCTGCGGGCGCTGGGCCTCAGTCTGACCCAGGTCGCGCGGGTTCTGGATGGCGATGCGCGCGATCTGGCGCCGGTGCTGGCCCGCCATCAGGCGGTACTGGCGCGTCAGGCCGGCGATCTTGCCGCGACCATCGCCCGGATCGGCGCGCTCAGGGCCGATCTCGCCCGGGGCAGAGCACCGGCCCCGGCCGATCTTGCCGATATGCTGCGCCCGCCTGCCGGCCTTCAGGTGACGGTCGACCTGCCCTGGCCCTGGGGCGGCGAGCGCTTCATGTTCCGCGACATCCCGGCGCTGACCTATATCACCGGCCCGCTCGGCAGCGGCAAGACCCGTCTGGCCCGCTGTCTGGCCGAGGCCCTGCCCGATGCGGGCTTTCTCGGCCTCGATCGGGTGATCGATGCCGGCACGGCGACGGCCGAGGCGCTCGACTGGCTGGCCGACGAGGGCGCCACGCTGTCCGATGCGCTGCGCGTGCTGATGGCCGCGATCGACGCCGCCAGCCCGGCGGTTCTGGTCATCGATATGGTGGAACAGGGGCTGGACCCGGCAAGCCAGCAGGCGCTGATCGCGTATCTGCGCCGCCGGGGGCCGGAGGGCCGGCCGCTGATCATGCTCACCCGATCATCGGCGATCCTGGATCTGGCGGCGATGGGGCCGGACGAGGCGATCATCCTCTGCCCGGCCAATCACAGCCCGCCGATGCGGGTCGAACCATATTCCGGCACACCGGGCTATGAGGCGGTCGCCACCTGCCTCGCCACCCCCGCGGTGCGGGCCAGAACCGCGGGGGTCATCGCCTGGCGCCCGGATCACCAGGCCTTATAGGGCAGGAACTTGCCGATCATCGTCACCTTCACCCGATCCCCCTTCGGATCCTCAACCTTCTCGACCTCCATGGTGAAGTCGATGGCGCTCATGATGCCGTCGCCGAATTTCTCCTGGATGACCTCTTTCAGAGTCGGACCATAGACGCCGACGATTTCGTACAGCCGATAGATCGCGGGGTCGGTCGGCACCGTCTGATCCCAGACCTTGGTCGGGAAGGCCACCAGCGCCGGCACCACCGCCGCCGGCAGGTCCAGCACCGCGACCAGCGCTTCGGCGGTGGCGGGGCTCATGCTGTTCATGCCCAGCGCCGCCGATGTGGTCCAGACCGGCGACATGCCGACGGCCTCGGCGATGGCCTCCCAGCTCAGGCCCTTCGCGGCCTTGGCGGCCAGGATCAGGGCTGTGGCATCGCTCTTCGACGGGGGGGTTTCCGCGGTCATGATCGTCGATCCTTCCGGAATATCAACATGGGGGGCGGACAGAGGCAGTGGTTTCGGGGGATGCGGCCGTTCAGCGCGCCGCACGGATCAGCGGCACGATCTCGCCATCCGGCCCGCTCGATCCGGCCTCGGCCGGGTTGCGGGCGAAGCGGATGGTGCGCGAGGCGGGCGGATGGGTGGCGCCGTCCGCGGCGTCGCCGCCGGCCAGTTCACGCGATCGCCGGGTCAGGAACTCGACCAGATGGTTGCGGATCGCGTAATAGGCCGGGTCATGCAGGATGGTGTCGCGGGCACGCGGCCGGGGAATGTCGATCACCACGCTTTCGGCGATGCGCGCGCGGGGGCCGTTGGTCATCAGCAGGATGCGGTCGGCCAGCAGGATCGCCTCATCGACGTCGTGGGTGATCATGAACACGCTCTGATCGGTGCCCGACCAGATCCGGATCAACTCGTCCTGGATGGTGCCGCGGGTCAGGGCGTCGAGCGCGCCGAAGGGTTCATCCAGCAGCAGCAGCCGGGGTTCGATCGCGAAGGCGCGGGCGATGCTGACCCGCTGGCGCATGCCGCCCGACAATTCCGACGGCTTGCGGTGCTCGGCGCCGCCGGTCAGGCCCACCTTGGCCAGATGGGCCAGGGCATGGGCGCGGATCTGCGCTCTGGACCACGACCGGTGACGGGCGCGGACGCCGAAGATGACGTTATCGAGCGCGCTGGCCCAGGGTAGCAGGCTGTAATTCTGGAACACCACGCCGCGATCCAGGCCCGGGCCGCTGATTTCGTGGCCATCCATCACCAGCGCCCCGGTCGAGGCGGTGTCGAGCCCGGCCAGGATGTTGAGGATGGTCGACTTGCCGCAGCCGGAATGGCCGATCACACAGACGAATTCGCCGCGATCCATGGTGAAGTCGACATGCTCGAACACCGTCACCGTGCCGCCGCCCCGGGCGGGGAAGCGACGGGCAAGGCCGCTGACTTCAAGAAACGGCCGGGTCGCGGTCGCGGATGGGGTTGTGTCGGTGCCGGTGGTCATCGGATCGCCCCCTCAATCGGCATAGGCGACGGCACGGGCGAGCGCGCCCAGGATCATGTCCAGCGCCATGCCCACCATCCCGATGATCAGGATCGAGAACACCACGCTGGTCAGGTCGAGATTGTTCCACTCGTTCCAGACGTAATAGCCGATGCCGGTGCCGCCGACGAGCATCTCGGCCGCCACGATCACCAGCCAGGCGATGCCGATCGAGATCCGCATACCGGTGACGATCGTCGGCGCCGCCGCAGGCAGGATCACCCGGAAGGCGGTGGCGAGCGCGCCCAGTTCATGGGTCCGCGCCACGTTCACCCAGTCCTTGCGGACATTGGCGACGCCGAAGGCGGTGTTCAGCAGCATCGGCCAGATCGAGCAGATGAAGATGACGAAGATCGCCGAGGCCTGACTGTCCTTGATCACGAACAGCGCCAGCGGCATCCAGGCCAGCGGCGATATCGGCCTCAGCACCTGGATGAACGGATCCAGCGCCTTGTAAGCCAGCGGCGACATGCCGATCAGGAAGCCGAGCGGCAGGGCGATGGCGGCCGCCGCGATATAGCCAAGCCCGACCCGGTACAGCGAATAGCCGATCTGGATGCCGATGCCCTTGTCGTTCGGGCCGGCATCATAGAACGGGTCGCTGAGTTCCTCCCAGGCGCGCCCCAGGATGTCGGATGGCGCCGGCAGGCGCGCCTGAGTATCGGCGCCGCCCATCAGCCGGGCATATTCATCCTGCGCGGCATCGGCGACCGGCGCCGGGTTCGACAGCTCCCACACCCCGAGGATCACGGCCAGGACCGCGAGCGACAGCAGGGCCGCACGGATGCGAAGCGATGGCATGCCCATCCGTCACCCCCGCCGGATCGCGAAGCTGGACAAATAGCCTTCCGGATCGGCCGGATCGAAGACCTTGCCCATGATCGTGTGGGTCCGATAGGTGGTCTCGGGCGGGGTCTGGCCCATCGCCTTCATCCGCTCCCCGGTCTCGGTCGCCAGATAGACCTGTTCGGCGATCGCCCTATAGTCCAGATCACCGGAAACATAGCCCCAGCGCTTCATCTGGGTCAGGATCCACACCCCCATCGAATGCCAGGGGAAGGGATCGAAATCGATCCGGTCGGGCACGTCCTGCACCGCGCCCAGCCCGTCGGCGAAGCGGCCGGTCAGCACCTGTTCGATCACCGGCACCGGCTGGTTCAGATAGTTGGCCGGCGCGATCGCCGCCGAGATTTCCTTGCGGTTGGCCGGATCGGCGGCATAGGCGGTGGCTTCCAGCAGCGCCATCATCAGCGCGCCATAGGTGTTGGGCAGCTCGTCGGCAAAGGCCTTGGAGCAGGCGAAGGCACAGCAGGGATGGCCTTCCCAGATCTCCTTGGTCAGCAGATGGATGAAGCCGACCTTCTCCCACACCGCGCGCTGATTGAACGGGTCGGGCGACAGATAGCCGTCCAGATTGCCGGCACGCAGATTGGCGACCATCTCAGGCGGCGGCACGACGCGGATCTGAATGTCCTGATCCGGATCGAGGCCGTGTTCCGCGACGTAATAGCGCAGCAGGAAATTGTGCATGGAGTATTCGAAGGGCACGCCGAACTTGAAGCCCTTCCACTGCTTCGGGTCGCGCTTGTCCTTGTGACCGACATGCAGCACGATCGCCTGACCATTGATGTTTTCAACCGCAGGCATCACGAAGGGCTGGGCGGTCGATCCCGCCCCCATGGTGATGGCCAGCGGCATCGGCGTCAGCATATGGGCCGCGTCATATTCCTTGTTCAGCGATTTGTCGCGCGCCACCGCCCAGCCGGCGGTCTTGATCACCTGCACGTCCAGACCCTGGCGTTCATAGAACCCCATCGGATGGGCCATGATGATCGGGGTGGCGCAGGTGATCGGCACGAAGCCGATATTCAGCCGGGTCTTCTCAAGCGGCCCGCCGCCGCCCATCCCGTCCTTCACCGCCGCCTTCACCCGATCGAGCGGAATGATGCCGGCCAGGGCCGCCGCGAAGGCGCCGGCACCGATCGTCTTCAGAAACGACCGGCGCGCGATCTCGTTGCCGCCGAACACCGATCGGACCACCGCATTCTCGACCATCCGGTCGACCAGCGCCTCGGTATCCGCGGGCACCGCCGGCTCGACGGCCGCAGCCGTGAAGCGCCGGCCGGCCGGGATGCAGGCAGCACAGGCGCAGGCCGCGCCATGGGTCAGATCGACATCCGGGTTGAAGGCATCGCCCAGGCTCTTGATGGTCATGAGGCACTCCCAGCACATGGTCGGTCGGCGATCGGCGGGCGGGGGCACCACCTTGGATGGACCTCTGTAGTGCAACCGGCGGGCCAACCAGTGGATCGGACATCAAGTTACTGAAACAGAATGGTATTTAACGCGGTGCCACATGGCGCCCGTCACCACGATATCTCGTGATCAACGAGTTTCCGTGGGCGTTTGTCACGATATCTCGTGATCCACCGGCACATCGTGCTAGGCTGCGCATACCCCCGCGACCAGACCGTCCGTCACCCGCCGTTCCGGGGATCGTTCATGCCCGACACATCCGCCACCCGTGTCAACCGCCCGCCGGTGCCGCTTGCCGCCGGGCTGCATCGGCTGCTGTTCCAGGCCGCGGCACAGCCGATGCTGGTCTTCGACCCGATCGCCGACCGCATCCTGCTGGCCAATCCGGCGGCGGGGCGGCTGTATGGCATGCCGGCCGACACCCTGGCCGCGCTTCGGATGAGCGAGCTGCATGCCGGCCAGATGCCGGCGCTGGTGGTGTTTACCGAAGCGGTGCTCGACAAGGGCCATGCCTGGACCCGGGGCATGGCGATCACCCGCCCCGATGGCAGCGACGTCGTGGCGGAGTATGACGGTACCCGCCTGCCGCCCGATGCGGGCGGCACCCTGATCCTGCTGGTTGCCACCGACCAGGACGACCGCCACCGCCGCGATGTCGATGCCGAGGCCGATGCCTATCTGAAAAGCGGCATCGCCGAATGGCGGCGGGTGGAGCGGTTCTTCCGCGATGTCGAGCGCCAGAACCAGTTGATCCTGCGCGCCGCCGGCGAGGGCATCTACGGCATCAATGCCGATGGCCACACTACCTTCGTCAATCCGGCGGCCGAGCGGCTGCTGGGCTGGCGGGCCGAGGAACTGGTCGGACACGACATGCATGGCATGGTTCACCACACCCATGCCGATGGCAGCCATTATCCTGAGCATGAATGCCCGATCTATGCCGCCTTCCGCGAGGGCGAGATCCGCCATGTCGAGGATGAGGTGTTCTGGTGCCGCGACGGCCGGCCGATCCGGGTTGAATATACCAGCACGCCGATCCGCGATCGCGGCATGGTGGTGGGGGCGGTGATCGTGTTTCGCGACGTCACCAGCCGGCGCGAGGCCGAGGAACGGCTGCATGCGGCGCTGGCCGAGGTGGATGCCCTGCGCGAACGGCTGGAGCGCGAAAACGCCTATCTGCTGGAAGAGATCCGCACCGAGGTCAACCACCACCACATCATCGGCCGCAATGCCGCCATCCAGAAGATCGCCCAGCAGATCGATCTGGTGGCGCCGACCGATGCCAATGTGCTGATCACCGGCGAAAGCGGTACCGGCAAGGAACTGATCGCCCGCGCCATTCATGAAGCCGGCCGACGGTCGCACCGGCCGCTGATCCGGGTCAATTGCGCGGCGATCCCGCGTGAGCTGTTCGAAAGCGAATTCTTCGGCCATGTCCGCGGCGCCTTCACCGGCGCCGTCCGCGACCGGGTGGGCCGGTTCGAACTGGCCGATGGCGGCACGTTGTTTCTGGACGAGGTCGGCGAAATCCCGCTGGAATTGCAGGGCAAGCTGTTGCGCGTGCTTCAGGAGGGACATTTCGAGCGGGTGGGCGAGGAACGCACCCGCGCGGTCGATGTCCGGATCGTGGCCGCGACCAATCGCGACCTGAAGGATGAGGTCCGCCGCGGCCGGTTCCGCGAGGATCTGTATTTCCGCCTGAACGTGTTCCCGATCGAGAGCGTGCCGCTGCGCGAGCGGCTGGACGACGTGCCGCTGCTGGCCGCCCATTTCCTGGCCCAGACCTGCCGGCGCCTGAACATTCCCGCCCTGAAGCTGACCCGCGGCGATGTCGAGCGGCTGACCGGCTATGACTGGCCGGGCAATGTCCGCGAGCTGGAAAACGTGATCGAACGGGCGGCGATCCTGGCATCCGGGGGTCGCCTGCGCTTCGACCTGGAGATGCGGGATCCGCCGCCGGCCATACCGGGACCGGCATCACCGGTGGCGATCGCCCCCATGGCCGGGGCCGCCGAGACGGCCACCGCCGAGAGTGCCGCCATCATCACCGAGACCGAACGCCGCAACCGCGATCGCCAGGCGATCGAGGCCGCCCTCAGCCGGTGTGGCGGACGGATCTATGGCCCTGCGGGAGCGGCGGCGCTGCTCGACCTGCCGCCCACCACCCTTGCCTCGCGCCTGCGCGCCCTGAGGATCGACGCCCGGCGGTTCAAGACGCCCGCCGGCGGCTGATTCAACCGGCGCGCCGGACCTCGACATCCGGTGCCGGCAGCAGCACCCGCATCAGCGCGCGGTAAGGCACCAGCATAGCCAGCGCCATGGCCATCTTCACGGCCCAGTCGCCCACCGCCCAGCTGATCCAGGGCAGGCCGGTGCCAAGGAAAGCGATGGTGAAGAACAGCACCGTATCGAAAGCCGAGGCCAGCGACGACGATACCAGCGGCGCCTGCCACCAGGGCCGGCGCCGCAGCCGGTCGAACACCGCCACATCCATCAGTTGCGACACCAGGAAGGCAGCACCGGACGCGATCGCGATCCGCGGATCGGCGAGCCACAGCGACATCACCACGGCGATCGCGAATCCGGCATAGACCACCCGGCGGGCCGATGCGGTGCCGAAGCGACGGTTGGTGAGGTCTGTGACCAGGAAGGCCAGCGGATAGCTGAAGGCGCCCCAGGTCAGCCAGTCATTGATCGGAAAGCCGACCAGGATGTTGGACACCACGATGGCGGCGGTCATCGCCAGCACCGGCAGCCACAGGCGGCTGAGCGGGGCGGCACGGGACGGTTGTTCGATGATCATCAGGCGGCTTTTCCCTGAAAGGGACGCCACGGGCCAGCTTGAGCGGGGCCCGACGTCCAGACGGCGGCACAGGCCATCGGATAATCCGGAGCGGCACGAAATGCGCCTCCCGGGTTGGCTGGTCAAAGATCGGGGTGTCGTTGGATCAGGCCCCAGACGCAGATGAACCCGCGACCGGTGACCGGCGCGGGTTCATCATGCAACTGGCAGCTTGCGCCGGCAATCGGTCGCTGGCGTCGCGGATCACTCCGCGGCGGCACGCTCCGCAGCCTGGACCGCACGCTTGTCGCCGATCAGCTTCTTCAGCCGACGGGCGGGAAGCGACAGGTCGACCTCGGCCGCGTCGGCCAGGAACGTGTCCAGACCGCCACGACGCTCGATCGAGCGCAGGGTCGAGACCGCCACCTTCAGACGCACCGAGCGGCCGAGGACATCGGAATACACCGAGGTGTCCTGAACATTCGGGTTGAAACGGCGACGGGACTTGTTGTGCGCATGGCTGACATTGTTGCCTGCCATGTAACGCTTACCGGTAAGCTCGCAACGACGGGCCATGATGAAACCTTCAGCGGGCGGACGCTTCGTGAAACCCTCAGACGATGCGCCGCGCCGGCGTCGTCGATGGCGGCACCCCGGACGGGTGCCTTTTGGAAGTCGTCTCTTTAGGGGAGGGCGTGGCAATCGTCAAGGAAAAAGCCGCCGGAGCGATGGGGCCCGACCGTCCTCATCCCTCCGGCTGTCATCCGTCCGTCCGGACACACACACGCCGGAGCCGGGTCATCTCCGGGCTCCGGCGCGTGTGGTGTCGGGGGCTGGCCGGCGTCAGGCGTCGTCGTTGACGGCGCGGCGCCAGCCGGTGCTGCCCGCCTGGGCCTCGCCATGCTCGTCGTCCTCGATGTCGAGGTCGGCGTCGCCGGGCGTGGTCTGGCTGTCGGCATAGGTTGCGAAGGCATCGGTTAACAGTCGGCGCCAGAAACTGCGATACCGTTCCCTGCCGCCCTGATCCAGGGTGACGAGGGCATCGGTGCGCAGATGCACCACTGTGCGGCCTTTACCGGCTTTCTCGAAGGCGAGGCGCGTTCGGGCGCTTTCGACACCCTTCTGTCCGCAGGCGCCGATCAACTCGACGGCTGCAGGTGCCCGGGCATCGCCGATCACCGCCCAGATCATCTGGGGGCGGCCGGGACCGCGGTCGAGATAAAGCCAGCCGCCGGTTGCGGCTTCGAGCCGTACACGGCCCTCTCCTTCACGCGGCCACCAGTTTTCCGCCTGTTCGACGAAAAGCTGATAGGCACGTCGGCGCGGCAGGTCGATCTCGACAGCCGCCTCGATCGCCATGGCCTCGACCGCACCGGGCAGATTGCCCTGTTCGGCCTCGGTCCCGACCGCGAACTGGGCAAGCCAGCCTGCGACCGTCGGCGTGAGGCGTTCGAGCGCCAGCCGGTTCCACCGCTCGCGACCGCGACGTTCCACCGAGACCAGACCTGCCTCGACCAGAAGGTCGAGATGCTTCATGACCGCAAAGCGGGTTACCTCGAAGCAGGCCGCAAGGTCGCCGGTGCGACGCGGTTGCGCGTGAAGAAGTTCGATGATGCGCCTGCGGCTGGGGTCCGAGAGCGCTTTCCAGATGAGATCGTCGTCCATGAGCTCGATCGTGGGTCCGAGACCCTGTGGGAACAAGTGTCAATAAGGGGGCAAAGTTACGACCACCTCAGGTGAAGAGCGCGGCCGGCGGTTTCCGCAGGTTGGGTCGGGACCAGGACACGATATCCGTTGGCAACGGATCTTGTGCTCAGGCCTGACCGGCCCCTGCGTGTCGCGTTCGGTCGAGGCTGGTCTGGGCCAGCACGATGCCGGCCAGAACCAGGGCGCCACCGGCCAGCGTGGACGGCGGCAGACCCTCGGCGAAGAACAACCATCCCCACAGACTTGCAAAGACGGCCTCGCCCAGAAGCGAGATCGACACCGCCGTCGCCGGCAGAGCTTTCAGCGACCAGTTATAGGTGCTGTGACCAATTAGTTGGGGGATAAGTGCCATCGCGACAAGGGCCAGATATGTGGCTGTCCCGTGTCCAAGAAGCGGCAGACCGGCTGCCAGCGTCGCCAGAAGCAGGATGATTGCGGCAACGCCATAAGCCAGCATGATATAGGGGACCAGGTCAAGCCGTGCCCTGAGCGCACGTCCGCACAGCAGATACGCGGCCATCGCAACGGCGCCGGCCACCGCCAGCAGATTGCCGAGCAGGCCGTCACCTTCCAGGCTGACCGACGGTGCCGACACCACCGCCGCCCCGGCGAAGGCCAATGTCACCGCGATCCAGCCCCGACGGTCCAGGCGGTCCAGCCCGACCAGCGGCCCGGCCAGCGCCACCCAGACCGGCACCGTGTTGACCAGCAGCACCGAATTGGCGATCGAGGTATAGCTGAGGGAACTGATCCAGGTTGCGAAATGCAGCGCCAGAAAGGTGCCCGCCACACCCGCGAGCGCCAGATGTCGCACCGACAGGCCACGGATCGCCGTCCGGTGCCGCAGGCCGATCAACGGCAGCAGCACCAGGCTTGCGATCACCATACGGCCGGTGGCGATGACCAGCGCCGGGGCGTCGGCCATGCGGGCGAAGATTGCACCGGTCGATACCGCCAGCACGCCCAGCCAGAGCGCGATGATGGCAAAGCCGGGTCGTGCCGGCACCGGTCCGGCGCCGGTGGACCCGCTCAAGATCCCGAGGATCCGTCGGCGCCCGGCTGATCCCCGGAGGCGTCGGTTGCCGTGGCATCCCCCGTGGTGTCGGCCACCGGCGTCTCCAGCGCCGCCACCCGGGCTTCCAGTGCTGCAATGCGTTCCGCCTGACCCGCCGCCAGCGCGCGCAGCGCATCGGCCTCGTCGCGGGTCACGGCCCCCATCTCGGCCAGCATGCGCTCCACCCGCTGGCGCACCAGCTGGTCGATCTCCTGGCGGAGACCGGCAAAGCCGCTCATGGCACCACTGGCCATACGGGCCATATCGTCGAAGAACGGGTTGTTGCTCTGCATCGGCAAGCTCCCACAGCGTCCAAGGCTGATGCCCGATCCCTCCGCGGCGGCGGAAAGGTAACAGGACCATGTTGGCAAGTGTGCATGACGGAAACGGACTGTTCATGCACGGCCGCATGACAAGCCGGATGCATAACATGCCTGCCAGATCGTTAACAGTGTCACATTGGCTGGCGCATCCTGCATATATGGTGGGTGGCCAGGCGATGATCCGTCCCGGCCGGCGGCGCTTGAGCGGCGTCCCGCCCGCTCGTAGACTGCCGGCCAGCCCGGGGCTCGTCGCACCGTCCACGCCCGTCCTGCCCCGCATCCACGCTGCGTTCACGCTGCCCCGCAATCTCCCGCCCTGCCCTGTTCTGATGAGGCCCGCTGCCGATGACCGGCCTGCCCTTCCCCGATATCGACCCGGTGGCCATCGCCATCGGCCCGATCGCGATCCGCTGGTACGCGCTTGCCTATATCGCGGGCCTGCTGCTGGGCTGGCGGTATGTGGTCGCGCTGGCCCGGCGCCATCCGCTGGGCCTGGACGAACGCGCCATCGACGATCTGCTGGTCTGGGTCACCTTCGGTGTGATCCTGGGCGGGCGCTTCGGGTATGTCCTGTTCTACCGGCCCGATTACTATGTCGATCACCTGCTTGAAATCCCGATGGTCTGGAAGGGCGGCATGTCCTTCCATGGCGGGCTGCTGGGTGTTGCCGTGTCGATGTATCTCTTCGCCCGCGCCAAGGGTGTGGCACCGTTGACGGTGGGCGATCTGGTGGCGGCGGCGGCGCCGATCGGCCTGTTCTTCGGCCGCATCGCCAATTTCATCAATGGCGAGTTGTGGGGCCGGCCCACCGATCTGCCCTGGGGGATCATCTTTCCGATGGGCGGCCCGGAACCGCGTCATCCCAGCCAGATCTATGAAGCCCTGCTGGAAGGCGCGCTGCTGTTCGCGGTGCTGTGGGTCATCGCCCGCAAGCCGTCGACCTGGGCGCGGCCGGGGCTTCTGGCCGGCATCTTCCTGATCGGCTATGCGATCACCCGGTCCATCGCCGAGCTGTTCCGCATGCCCGACGCCTTCCTGGGCTTCCTGGCCGCCGGGCTGACCATGGGCCAGCTTCTGTCGCTGCCGATGTTCCTGATCGGGGTCTATCTGGTGCTGCAGGCCCGTGGCCGCGACACCGGCGCCGGCACCGGCCGCCGGGCGGGCTGACCCTCATGGCCCCCACCGGAGATCCCGCCCCGCAGCCATCCGACACCCCCGGCGCGCCCCTGCCGGCCGATACACCGATCGGCCGCATCATCGCCGGCCGTATCGCCCATGACGGGCCGATGATGGTCGGCAGCTACATGGCCCTGGCGCTGGGCCATCCCGTCCATGGCTATTACACCGCCCGCGAGCCGTTCGGCGCCGGCGGCGATTTCGTCACCGCGCCTGAAATCAGCCAGATGTTCGGCGAGCTGGTCGGGCTGTGGCTGGCCGTGGCCTGGGACGAGGCCGGCCGGCCGGCACGGCCGCTGCTGGTTGAACTCGGCCCCGGCCGCGGCACGCTGATGGCCGACAGTCTCCGCGCCATGCGTATGCTGCCCGGCCTGCTCGACATGGCCGACGTGCACCTGGTGGAACAGAGCCCGCGGCTGAAAGCGGCGCAGGCGGCGATGCTGTCGCGATGCGGTCTGCCGCGGCCGGTCACCTGGCATGACGACATCGACGACCTGCCCGCCGACCGGCCGGTGCTGCTGATCGCCAATGAGTTCTTCGATGCCCTGCCGGTGCAGCAACTGGTCCGTCGCCCCGACGGCCTGTGGTCGGAACGGATGATCGACCTCGATCCCGATCGCCCCGGCCATTTCCGCTATGGCCTGTCGCCCGATCCAAGCCCCACGGCGCAGTTGTTGACCCAGCGGATCGCCGGCGCACCGCTGGCGGCCGTGCCGCCCGGCAGTCTGGCCGAGGTTCAGCCGGCCGCCATCGCCATTGCCGGCCGGGTGGCGGCGCGGATCGCCGCCAATGGCGGGGCCGCGCTGATCGTCGATTACGGCCACGGCCTTAGCGCCCCCGGCGACACCTTCCAGGCAATGCGCGCCCATGCCCATGCCGATCCGCTGATCGGGCCGGGACTGGCCGATCTGACCGTGCATGTCGATTTCGAACGGCTGGCGGCTGCCGCCACCGCCGCCGGCGCCATCGCCCATGGCCCGGTCGGTCAGGGCCGCTTCCTTGGCCGGCTGGGCATCGGCGCCAGGGCCGAACGGCTGGCCCGCGCCGCACCCGACGGCACGGCGCGGGCCGCCATCGCCACCGCCTTGCGCCGGCTGACGGCGCCCGACCAGATGGGCACGCTGTTCAAGGTGCTGGCATTGACCCCGGCCACGACCCCGCCCCCCGGCTTTGCGCCCGTGCCCGGCTTCGACGACGCCTGATCACCGCCTCCGCCGGGCGCCGCCCCATGACTTATGTGTTCCCCGCGTGAAGGATCTCGCCGTCATGACCGCCCCGAACCCACCGCCGCATGACCGCCATCCCCTGCTCGACCTGCCCGGCATCGCCCACGGCTTCTTCGGTCGCCGGGGCGGCGTCTCGGCCGGCATCCATGCCAGTTTGAATTGCGGGCCGGGCAGCGATGACGAGGCCATGGCCGTGGCCACCAATCGCGCCCGGGTCGCCACCGCCCTCACCGCTGGTGGTGCTGCGCCGCTGATCACCAATCATCAGGTCCATGGCCAGGCGGTGGTCACGGTGGATGGCCATGGTTTCACCCTCTATCCGGAAGCAGGTCACGGCGCCACCAGCAGGCCGCAGGCCGATGGCATGATCGCAACCCGCCCGGGCGTGGTTCTGGGCGCGCTTGCCGCCGATTGCGCGCCGGTCCTGTTCGCCGATCCCGAGGCGCGGGTGATCGGTGCCGCCCATGCCGGCTGGAAGGGCGCCGTGGGGGGCGTCACCGATGCCGTGATCGCGGCCATGGAAGCGGCCGGCGCCCGCCGCGCGTTGATCCGTGCGGTCATCGGTCCGTGCATCGCCGCCGCCAGCTATGAGGTGGGGCCGGAATTACGCGCCGCCGCGATCGCCGCCGATCCCGCCGCCGCCGGCTTCTTCACCCCCGGCCGCGCCGACCGGTTGCAGTTCGATCTGCCCGGCTATCTGCTCGACCGGCTGCGGCAGAGCGGTATCACCGCCGCGTCGCTTGGTATCGACACCTATGTCAACGAGGCGACCCTGTTCTCGTATCGCCGCACCACCCATCGCGGCGAGCCCGATTACGGCCGCCAGGTCTCGGCGATCACGCTTCTGGCCTAGCATCGCCCACCCCCGCATGCTTGCCGCTGCATCGCCCAGCCACCACATCAGGCAAGAGGCCAAGAACACCGCCCGGCCACCCGCCCCCGGAGACACCCGCATGACCAGCGCCGCCAGCCGCGACCGCGCCAAAGCCACCCTGAAGCGCCGCATCGATCAGGCGCTGGGCCGCGATGCCGCCGATCTGGTGGTGCGCGGCGGCCGGGTGCTCAATCTGGCGACCGGCGCGCTCGACCTCGCCGATGTCGCGATCTGCGGCGACCATATCGTTGGTGTCGGCCCTGGCTATCGTGGCCGGGTCGAGGTGGACGCCCGCAACCGCGTGGTGGTGCCGGGCTTCATCGATACCCATGTCCATGTGGAAAGCACCCTGGTGACCCCGGCCGAATTCGACCGGCTGGCGCTGACGCGCGGCACGACCACCGCGATTTCCGATCCGCACGAGATCTGCAACGTGCTGGGCGTGCCCGGGCTTGAGTTCTTTCTGGAATCGAGCCGCCATACCGCCATGGATCTGCGGGTGCAATTGTCGTCCTGCGTGCCGTCGACGGCGCTTGAGACCGCCGGCGCCCGGCTGACCGCCGACGATCTTGTGGCCTTTCGCGACCATCCCTCGGTGATCGGGCTGGCCGAGTTCATGAACGTGCCGGGCGTGCTCAATCTCGATGACGAGGTGCTCGACAAGCTGGCCGCCTTCGACGGTGCCCATATCGACGGCCATTCGCCGCTGCTGTCGGGGCGCGAGCTGGATGCCTATCTGGCCTGCGGCATCCGCAACTGCCATGAATGCACCGAACGCGCCGAGGCGCTGGAGAAGATCGGCAAGGGCATGCAGGTGCTGATCCGCGATGGCAGCGTGTCGAAGGATGTGGCGACGCTGGCGCCGCTGCTCGACTGGCGCAATTCGCCGTTCTTCGCCTTCTGCACCGACGACCGCAACCCGCTCGACATCGCCGAGGAAGGCCATATGGATCACCTGATCCGGGCGGCGATCCGGGCCGGGGCGCCGGTGGGGGCCGTCTATCGCGCCGCCACCTGGTCGGCGGCCCAGGGTTTCGGGCTGAAGGATCGCGGCCTGGTCGCCCCTGGACGGCGTGCCGATCTGGTGGTGCTGGACGACCTTGAGACCTGCGCCGTCGCCACCGTCATCCGCGACGGCCGGGTGGTGGACGAGGGCATCTTCGATCATGCCGGCATGCCGGCGCAGGTGGGGTTCGGGTCGGTGAAGCTGCCGGCCGTCACGTCCGACATCTTCCGCATGCCCGCCGTCGGGCCGGGCGCGCCGGTGATCGGCATCCGCCCCGGCAGTCTGATCACCGATCATCTGACCCTGACCCTGCCCTATGTTCAGGGCGAACGCCGCGCCGATCCGTCCCAGGATGCGCTGAAGGTGGCGGTGCTGGCCCGCCATGGCAGCAACCGCAATGTCGGGCGCGGCTTCGTGAAGGGCTTCGGCTTCCCCGCCGGGGCCATCGCATCGTCGGTCGGCCATGACAGCCATAATCTCTGCGTGGTGGGGGCCTGTGATGCCGACATGGCGGTGGCGGTGAACCGGCTGATCACGCTTGGCGGCGGCTTCGTGGTGGTCCGTGACGGCCGGGTTCTGGCCGAACTGGCCCTGCCGGTCGCCGGCCTGATGAGCGACCGCGACGCCGCCCATGTCCACGACCGGCTGATCGAACTGCGCCATGCCGCCCGCGCACTGGGCTGCCGCCTGGCGGAACCCTTCCTGCAGCTCGCCTTCCTGCCACTGCCGGTGATCCCGCATCTCAAGATCACCGATTTCGGGCTGGTCGATGTGGATCATTTCAAGCTTCTGGCGGCATGATCGCCACGACCCCGCCGCACTGCCCGCCGAGGATGCCATCGCCATGCCCCATCTGATCATCTTCACGCTGCTGCTGGTTCTGGGCATGATGGCAAGCTGTATCATGATGTGATGGCCGCCCGCGCCGGCGCGGGATCGGGCACCGCATCGGTCTGGAGCACGGGCATGCTGGCACCACGCATCGCCAAGACCCTGATGGTTCTGGGGCTCGCCGCCTTCGCCATCCTCGTCACGGTCAACAACATCACCGATTACGGGTCGAACTTCGCCTTCGTCACGCATGTGCTGTCGATGGACGATACCTTCCCCGACAATGCCCTGCTGTGGCGTGCGATCACCGATCCGACCCTGTGGCATGTCGGATACTGGCTGATCATCGCCGGCGAGGGGGTGACCGGTGTCCTGTTCCTGGCGGCGGCGGTCGCCATGTTCCGCACGCTCTCGGCACCCGCATCCGGCTTCGCGCGGGCCAAGCGGCTGGTCCATTACGGTGCCGCGACGGGGTTTCTGGTCTGGTTCGTGGGCTTCATGGTTGTCGGCGGCGAATGGTTCGCCATGTGGCAGTCCAGCGTCTGGAACGGCCAGGAGGCGGCCTTCCGCTTCTATATGACCATTCTGGGCGTGCTGATCTATGTCAGCCTGCCCGATCCGGACTGACCTCCCGATCCGGACTGGCATCCCGATCCGGACTGGCATATCGCCCCGATCGACGGCTGATCCCACGTTCGAAAGCCTTCGGGTGTTGCCCCTGGGCCATGCACCGCCGTGCCATGCGTGGTGCGGACGGTCGGTCTTCGCCGCCTGCATGTTTACAGCTTCGAGACGCCTTGCTATTTTGCGCCCGCGTCGACAGGTCGGGCGGGCCCGCAACAACGTCTTGCGGCCCCTGACCTTTTCTCGCACAGTTCGCACGGACGGTCGACGCGACCTATGGTTGAGTCAACCTACGGCATCGAAGCCTCGGGAGCCGATCCCGCGGGTGGCGTGCGTCCATCACCTCATCATCCGGCAGTCGGACAGATCATCGCGGGGCAGTGTCGATGAAGGTTATCGCTTGCAACAGCAACCGGCCACTGGCCGAAGCGATCGCGACGTTTCTCAACCTTCCGCTGACCAAGGCGAACATCCGCCGGTTTTCGGATATGGAAGTGTTCGTCGAGATCCTTGAAAACGTCCGCGGCGAGGACGTGTTCGTCATCCAGTCGACGAGCCACCCCGCCAACGACAATCTGATGGAACTGCTGGTGACGCTGGATGCGCTGAAGCGCGCTTCCGCCCGCCGCATCACCGCCGTCATTCCCTATTTCGGCTATGCCCGCCAGGACCGCAAGCCCGGCCCGCGCACACCGATTTCGGCCAAGCTGGTCGCCAACCTGATCACCACCGCCGGCGCCGACCGGGTGCTGACGCTGGACCTGCATGCCGGCCAGATCCAGGGTTTCTTCGACATTCCGGTCGATAACCTGTATGCAGCACCGGTGATCGTGCGCGACATTCAGGAAACGTCGAGCGGTCGCAGCCTGATGGTCATCTCGCCCGATGTGGGCGGTGTGGTCCGGGCCCGCGCGGTCGCCAAGCGCATCGATGCCGATCTCGCCATCGTCGACAAGCGGCGCGAACGCGCCGGTGTGTCCGAGGTGATGAACATCATCGGTGATGTCGAGGATCGCGACTGTATCCTGATCGACGACATCGTCGACAGCGCCGGCACGCTGTGCAACGCCGCCGCCGCCCTGATGGCCAATGGCGCCCGATCGGTGAAGGCCTATGTCAGCCACGGCGTGCTGTCGGGCGGTGCGGTTGCCCGCGTCACCTCGTCGGCGCTGGAGGAACTGATCGTCACCGACTCGATCGCCGCCACCGAGGCGATGCGCGTCTCCCGCAATATTCGCAGCCTGACCATCGCGCCGCTGATCGGCGAGGCGATGCGCCGGATTGCCGATGAAAGTTCCGTGTCCAGCCTGTTCGACTGACATCCCGGATCACAAGCGTTCAAAAGGGCGGGCACCCCTGGAGGCCCGCCCTGCCGCTTTTCCGGACCAACCCGTCAGCGACCGGGCATCAACCGTCGGCGTGTTTCTGATCGTGAACCGCCGGCACATGCAGGAGCATACCATCATGACCACCCAGCCCGTGCTGAACGCGACGGTGCGTGACCGCGGCGGTAAGGGGGCCGCGCGTCAGGCCCGCCGCGACGGCCTCGTTCCCGGTGTCATCTATGGCGGCAAGCAGCCGGCCACGATGATCTCGTTCAACGCCCGCGAGTTCAACCTGCTTCACAGCCGCACCGCTGACTTCCTGTCGACCGTGCTGGAGGTGAAGATCGGTGACGACAGCGTCCGCGTTCTCGCCCGCGACGTGCAGCTCCATCCGGTGACCGACATGCCGCTGCATGTCGACCTGCTGCGCCTGTCGGGCGATCAGGAAGTCCGCGTCGACGTCGCTGTCCACTTCCTGAACGAGGCGACCTGCCCCGGCGTGAAGAAGGGCGGCGTGCTGAACGTCGTGCGCCACGAGATCGAGATGATCTGCGCCCCCGACGCCATCCCGCAGTCGATCACGGTCGATCTGGCGGCCGCCGAAATCGGCGACAGCATCCACATCAGCGCCGTGGAACTGCCCAAGGGTGTCCGCCCCGCGATCACCGACCGTGACTTCACCATCGCCACCATCGCGGCCCCCGCGGGTCTGGCTGATGAGGAAGACGCGGCCGAAGGCGGCAGCGAGGCCTGACCGGTCATGTGGTTGCTGGTCGGTCTGGGCAATCCCGGCCCCGAATATGCCGGCCATCGCCACAATATCGGCTTCATGGCGGTGGACGAGATCGTCCGCCGCCATGGGCTTCCGCCCTGGCGGCGGAAGTTCCAGGGCGAGATATCGGAAGGCCGGATCGGCGATGAACGCGTCATCCTGCTGAAACCGCTCACCTATATGAATGCCAGCGGCCGTTCGGTCGCCGAGGCGGCCCGCTTCCACAAGATCCCGCCCGCCCGGATCATCGTGTTCCACGACGAACTGGACCTGGCGCCATCGAAGCTACGGATCAAGACCGGCGGCGGCCATGCCGGCCATAACGGGCTGCGCGACATCACCGCCCATCTGGGCGCCGATTTCGTGCGCGTGCGCCTGGGCATCGGTCATCCGGGCGACAAGGCCCGCGTCCATGGCTGGGTGTTGAGCGACTTCGCCAAGGCCGATCAGGCCTGGCTGCGCGACCTGATCGACGCGGTGGCGGCGCATGTGCCGTTGCTGCTCTCAGGTGCCGCAAGCGATTTCATGAGCAAGGTCGCGGACGCCGTGCGTCCGCCCAAGCCACCACGGCCGCCAAGGCCTGCGAAGCCGGACGCTGCGGGGACGAACCCTGTGGGCGGCACCGGCGCCGAGGAGTGATCCCATGGGCTTCAAGTGCGGCATCGTCGGCATGCCGAATATCGGCAAGTCGACCCTGTTCAATGCGCTCACCAGCACGGCCGCGGCCGAGGCTGCCAACTATCCGTTCTGCACCATCGAGCCGAATTCCGGCCGGGTGATGGTGCCCGATCCGCGCCTCGACAAGCTGGCCGCGGCTGCGGGATCGAAGCAGATCATCCCCACCCAGCTCGACTTCGTCGACATCGCGGGTCTGGTGCGCGGCGCCAGCCGGGGCGAGGGTCTGGGCAACCAGTTCCTGGCCCATATCCGCGAAGTCGACGCCATCGCCCATGTGTTGCGCTGCTTCGAGGATGACGACATCACCCATGTCGAGGGTGGCGTCGACCCCTTACGCGATGCCGAGACCATCGAGACCGAGCTGATGCTGGCCGATCTTGAGAGCCTTGAGAAGCGCATGGCCGGCATCGAGAAGCGGGCAAAGGGCGGCGATAAGGACGCCAAGGCCCAGGTGGAGCTGATGGGCCGGGTGCTGACCGCCCTTCAGGCCGGCCGCCCCGCCCGGACCGTGAAGATCGATGCCGAGGAACGCCGCGCCTTCCAGCTACTGCAGTTGCTGACCGCCAAGCCCGTGCTCTATGTCTGCAATGTCGACGAGGGCGCCGCCGCCGACGGCAATGACCTGTCGGCCCGGGTCTTCGCCCGCGCCGAAGCCGAGGGTGCCGCCGCGGTGGTGGTTTCGGCCAAGATCGAGAGCGAGGTCGCCATGCTCTCGGACGAAGCCGAGAAGCGTGATTTCCTGGAAGCGCTGGGGCTTGAGGAAACCGGCCTCACCCGGGTCATCCGCGCCGGATACAGCCTGCTTGAGCTGCTGACCTTCTTCACGGTCGGCCCCAAGGAGGCCCGCGCCTGGACGGTCCGCAAGGGCGCCACCGCCCCCCAGGCCGCCGGCGCCATCCATACCGATTTCGAGCGCGGCTTCATCCGCGCCGAAACCATCGCCTACGACGACTACATCACCTGCGGTGGTGAAAGCGAAGCCCGCGCCGCCGGCAAGCTGCGCATGGAAGGCAAGGAATACGTGGTCCGCGACGGCGACGTCTTCCACTTCCTGTTCAACGTCTGACGATTTTTGCTGGATCTCGATGGCGCACAGTAGCGCTTGGTGGACGGATTAGCTCATTTGAAATCAATGGGTTGCGTAAACAATACGGTCTGCTGAGCGTTCCTATTGTTCATCGAGGTCCAGAAAATTCGGGGGTAGCGTTGGGGGTACTCGTGTTCAACCGTGGGGGTACATCTCCCCGCAGTGGAGTCCAACGATGCCCGAGAATCTACTCACCGACCTCAAGGTCAGGTCGGCCAAATCGACTGATCGAGACTGGAAACTTTCAGACGGCGGGGGCTTGTTCCTGCTGGTCAAGCCCACCGGCGGCAAGCTCTGGCGGTGGAAGTACCGCCTGCAAGGCAAGGAGAACCTCTTTGCTATCGGCGGCTTTCCTCAAGTAAGCCTTGCGGAGGCGCGTGCGGCCCGAGAGAAAGCGCGTGCCTTGGTCAAGCAAGGCATCCATCCTGCCCATGAGCGGCAGCAGGTCAGGCAGCGCAACTTGGAAGTGCTGGAGGAACGCAAGCGCGCAAAGGAAAGCTCGTTCGCCAAGGTGGCGCAGGCGTACCTGGCCGAGATCAAGCCAGTCTTTGCGCTCAGCTCCTACCGAACGAAAGAATCCCGCATCAGGAAGTACCTGTCGCCCAAATTCGACGGGATGCCGATGAGCGACATTGGCGTGAAGCAGATTCGCCCGCTGCTGGAGGAATGCAAGGCCCACGGCGCGTGGGCGGCCATCCATGTCAAAGGTGATCTTTCGGCGATCTTTGAGTTTGCGGTGGTGCGGGGGCTGGTCGAGGCAAATCCAATTCCCAGTCTCCGTGGGCTGCTGCGCGTGCCGTTCAGCGAGAGCAAGGCGGCGATGACGCGAGAGCAAATCCAGAGGTTCTACCAGGAGTTGCGCGGCTACCGGGGCTATCCGGAAACCTCTTTGTGTCTGCGGTTGATTGCCCTGACCGCCTGCCGTCCAGGGGAAGCGGCGGATGCCGAGTGGGACGAGTTCGACTTTGAGGATGCACTGTGGCGTCGGCCTGCGGCGAAGATGAAGGCGCGGCGTGACCATGTCAGTCCGTTGTCCACGCAGGCCATCGCGGTGCTGAAAGACTTGCAGCACATCACGTGCGGCGGGCGCTATCTGTTTCCGCACCGGAGCGGAAAGGGCTTCACTACGCCCAATCGGCTCACCTACGCGATGCGCGACATGAACCTGGGCCGGGGTACGACGCCGCATTGCTGGCGGACGACCTTTTCAACTTGGGCGAATGAGAATGGATACCGGCCTGATGCGATTGAGCGGCAGCTTGCTCACGTGGAAAGCAACAAGGTGCGGGCCACGTACAACAAGGCGTTGCTGCTGGATCAGAGAAGGACGCTGTTGCAGGACTGGGCGGACTATCTGAGTGCTGCGGAGGGCAGCGGCACAGCATAGAGAAGAGTTGGCTGGATGTTGCAGAACGAATGGACAGGGCTGTCTTTTCCTTTTCTGGATAGGGCCGTTATCCCTTTGAGTGCCATTCCCTTGCCTTTGCCTTTGCCTTTGCTTTTGCCTTTGCCGAAGGCTGGGCGCTTGTAATGGGTAGGCAATGAAATAAATGGGGCAATTTTTAATTTATTGCCCCGTTTTTTTGGATTCATGTCACCCATTTCCTCCCCGGTCAGCCATGCCAGCTCCTCGCGACCGGTCCAATGTTCAGGAAATGGGGTAGTCAAACACTGATAATGAGGCATTTCTATAGAAAATACCCCATTTAACATCTATGATTACCCCATTTAGACATCCTGGGCTTACATTTCCATGCACTCGCTCACACCCGAGTACCTCGCCGCGCTTCGCTTCGATGGCACCCAGGCCGCCACGTTGCGCACACTGGGCGAGTACCAGGGCAAGCAGCAACTCTACGCCGCGCAGTCGCCCGAAGCCCTCAAAGGGCTACGCCAGATCGCGGTAGTCGAATCCACCGAGTCATCCAACCGCCTGGAAGGCGTTGTCGTCGCACCCTCGCGGCTGAAGTCTCTGGTCATCCGCAACGCAACGCCAAAGAGTCGTTCCGAACAGGAGATCGCCGGCTACCGTGACGCCCTGGCGCTGATCCACGAATCGGCCGCGCACATGCCCTTCAGCGAGGGCGTGGTACTGCAACTGCACACCCTGCTGTACCGCTATATGCCGCAGGCGGGCGGGCGCTGGAAGGCTACCAACAACGACATCATCGAGCGTCACCCGGATGGCACTTCGCGTCTGCGCTTCCAGCCAGTCGCTGCGCACCTCACGCCCATGGCCATGTCCGATCTGACCGGGCGCTACGCCACCGCGCTGGATCAGCACCTGGCCGACCCGCTGGTACTGGTGCCGCTGGCGATGCTCGACTTGCTGTGCATCCACCCTTTCCCGGACGGCAACGGTCGCATGTCCCGCTTGTTGACCTTGCTGCTGCTCTACCACTTCGACTATGCCGTGGGTCGCTACATCAGTTTGGAACGCATCTTCGAAGATACCAAGGAAGGCTATTACGAAACGCTGGAAGCCAGCTCGCGGGGTTGGCACCAGGGGCAGCACGACGTCAAACCCTGGCTCGACTACTTCTGGGGCGCCTTGTTGCGGGCCTACCGTGAGTTCGAGGAGCGTGTCGGCACCATCGAGCGTGGCCGCGGCAGCAAAGGTGACCGCGTGCGCGCGGAAGTCCAGGGACGCACCTTACCGTTTTCTATTTCCGATATCGAAGAAGCCTGCCCAGGCGTGAGCCGGGACATGGTGCGATTGGTGCTGCGGGCAATGAAATCAGAGGGGTTGATCGAATCAACGGGCAAGGGGCGAGGCGCGAAATGGATCAAGCGAGCGTAAGGGGAGCACGATGGAACTGATCGACAACATCAGCCGCTTGCTGGGCGACGATCTCAAGCAGACCCTCAGGCCCGGCGCGCGCCTGAAGATCGCAGCCTCGTGCTTTTCGATGTACGCCTTCGAGGCGCTGAAAGCCGAGTTGGAAAAGATCGACGAGCTGAACTTCATCTTCACCTCGCCCACCTTTGTGGCCAACGAGGTCACCGACAAAATTCGCAAGGAACGCAAGGAGTTCCACATACCCAAACTCGACCGCGAGCGCAGCCTCTACGGCAGCGAGTTTGAAATCCAGCTTCGCAACAAGCTCACCCAGCGGGCAGTGGCCAAGGAATGTGCCGACTGGATACGGCGCAAGGCCTCGTTTCGCAGCAACCGTACTAAAGCGCCCATGCAGCAATTCGCCTGCGTGTGGGCTGGCGGCACCGACACGGCGTACATGCCCCTGCATGGCTTCACCGCTGTCGATCTCGGCTACCAGCAAGGCAATGCGGTGTCCAACCTTGTCAACAAGATGGACGAGGCCCCCTTTTCTGCCACCTACCTCAGTCTGTTCGACCAGATTTGGAACGACTCCGAAAAACTGGAGGACGTGACTGAGCAGATCTGCGAGCACATCGCCTCGGTCTATCAGGAGAACTCGCCCGAGAACATCTACTTCCTGATGCTCTACAACATCTTCAACGAGTTCCTCGACGACATCGACGAAGACGTGTTGCCCAACGATCGCACGGGCTATCAGGACACGCTGATCTGGAACAAGCTCTTCAACTACCAGAAGGATGCGGCCACCGGCATCATCAACAAGCTGGAAACCTACAGCGGTTGCATCCTGGCCGACAGCGTCGGCCTCGGCAAGACCTTCACCGCGCTGGCTGTAGTCAAGTACTACGAGTTGCGGAACAAATCCGTGTTGGTACTTTGCCCCAAGAAGCTGGCCGACAACTGGCTCAACTACAACCGCAACCTCAAGACCAATATCTTCGCCCGCGACCGGTTCAGCTACGACGTGCTGTGTCACACGGATCTTTCGCGCACCAGCGGCGAATCCTTCGGCACACCGCTCAACCGCATCAACTGGGGCAACTACGATCTGGTCGTCATCGACGAGTCGCACAACTTCCGTAACAACGACGCCTACAAGGACAAGGAAACGCGCTATCAAAAGCTGATGCGCAAGGTCATTCAGGAAGGGGTGAAGACCAAGGTGCTGATGCTATCGGCTACACCAGTCAACAATCGCTTCAACGACCTGCGCAACCAGCTTGCGCTGGCTTACGAAGGCGACTCGGAAAGCCTCAGCAAGAAACTCCGCACCAGCAAGTCGGTGGAAGAAGTTTTTCGCAATGCTCAGGCAGTCTTCAACACATGGTCAAAGCTGCCACCGGAAGAACGCACCGCGCGAGCAATCCTTGATTTGCTGGATTTTGACTTTTTCGAGCTGCTCGACAGCGTCACCATTGCTCGATCGCGCAAGCACATCCAGACCTTCTACGACACCAAGGATATCGGCCAATTTCCCGAACGTCGCAAGCCGCTGTCGTTCCACTGCCCATTGACCGCGCGGTCGGACGTGCTGGGTTTCAACGAGATCTTCGAGCAGCTCTCCCTGCTCAAGCTGGCCGTGTACGCCCCCATCAGCTACATCCTGCCCAGCCGCCTGAAAAAGTACGAAGACATCTACGACACCAAGGTTGGCGGCAAAGGCACGCTGCGCCAAGCTGACCGCGAAAAGAGCCTGCAGGCCCTGATGACCGTCAACCTGCTCAAGCGCCTCGAAAGCTCGGTACAGTCATTCCGACTCACCCTGCAATCGCTGCGCGCCAACAACGAAGCGACGCTGGCCAAAATTGCCGCGTTCAACCAATCCGGTGGCGCGGCGACAGTGGGTGACCTTACGGAAGTGCTGGAGGGGCTGGATGCCGAGGACGACGACCTGCCAATGCCCAGTGATGAGGGCGGCGAGATCGGCGGGAAGATCAAGATCAGCCTCGCCGACATGGACTTGCCATCCTGGGAGCACGAGCTCAAGGTGGACTTGCAGGTTATCGACGCTCTGCTGGCCTCAATGAACAAGATCACCCCGCAGGACGACGCCAAGTTGCAGCACCTCAAGGCGCAACTGCTCGGCAAGATCGACAACCCCATCAACCCCGGCAACAGGAAGGTGCTGATCTTCACCGCCTTTGCCGACACCGCCGATTACCTGTACGCCAATCTTGCGCCGGAGCTACTGGCCAGGGACGCCATCCAAACCGCCAAGGTCACCGGCAAGGGCGCGCCGCAGTCCACCATCAAGAGCGGCACACACAAGCGCAACTACGACTTCCAGGAACTGCTCACCCTGTTCTCCCCTCGCTCGAAAGAGAAGGCTGTAGTGCTGCCGGACGAGCCGCACGAAGTCGACCTGCTGATCGGCACCGACTGCATTTCCGAAGGCCAGAACCTGCAAGACTGCGATTACCTGATCAACTACGACATTCACTGGAACCCGGTGCGCATCATCCAGCGCTTTGGTCGGGTGGATCGCATCGGCTCGCCTAATACCAGCATCCAGTTGGTCAACTACTGGCCCGACATTTCGCTCGACGAGTACATCAACCTCAAAGAGCGCGTCGAGAGCCGGATGATGATCGCCGACGTTACCGCCACCGGCGACGACAACGTGCTGTCCGCACAAGCCAACGACGTGTCGTACCGCAAGGAGCAACTGCGCCGCCTGCAGGAGGAAGTCATCGAGCTGGAAGATTTGAAGACCGGTGTCTCCATCACCGATCTAGGCCTCAACGACTTCCGCATGGACTTGCTCAACTACGTCAAGGCCCACGGCGAACTGAGCAATGTGCCCAACGGGATGCACGCCGTCGTGCCCGCCCAGCCTGAGATGGGGCTGCGCCCAGGGGTGATCTTCACGCTGCGCAATCGCAATTCAGGCGTCAACCTCAACCAGCACAACCGCCTGCACCCGTACTACCTCGTCTACATCAACCGCGAGGGCGAGGTGATCCACGACCACACCGAGGTCAAGCGCCTGCTCGACCTGGCGCGCACATGCTGCAAAGGGCGGGACAAGCCCATGATTGAGGCTTGCCAGCGCTTCAATCAGGAAACATCGGATGGCCGCAAGATGCAGTCCTACTCCGATCTGCTGGGCCAATCCATTCGTTCAATGATCGAGGTGAAGGAAGAAAGGGATCTGGACAGCCTGTTCACCGTTGGCAAGACCACGGCGCTCACGGGAACCATCTCCGGCCTGGACGACTTCGAACTCATCAGCTTCCTCGTGATTCAGGAGGTTGGATGAGTGCGCTGATCGCCTACCCCAAGCAGGCCGCCTTTGGACGCGTTCTGCCCAAGAGCAAGATCTACGAGCACAGCGGAGCCAACACCCGGCTCAAAGACCTGTTCGTCAAACAGGTGGAACAGATCGTCTGGCAGTACAAGCTGGCCCCGGAGACGCTCCATCTCCCTGCGCGCCACGGCGTACCGGAAATCCAGATTTTCATCATTCAGCTCAAGACGGCCGAATTGCACGCCGATGTGCTGCGCTGCATCGACGGGGCCATCCCGTTTCCCATCGTGTTCGAGCTGACCTTCGACGGTAGAACTCAGGTGACTGCCGCCTACAAGCGCCCGAACGAAGCCGACGCCAGCCGCTGGGTGCTCTCGGACTACTTTGCATCGGACTGGCTGCCAATGGATAGCGAACGCACCGCAATGCCCGTGGCCTTGCATCTGGGTGGCATGTACGAGCAATTGCTGCACCGCTTAATCCCGCTGTCAGCGCGGCCACAGGAAACACTGGCCGAGCTGGTGGCGCGCGTTGAACAGGCACAAGCCAAGCAGCGCGAGCTGGATAAGACCACGGCGCGGCTGGCCAAGGAAAAGCAGTTCAATCGCAAGGTGGAGATCAATGCCGAACTGCGGAAGCTGAAAATAGAGCTGGACGAACTCAAAAAGCAGATAACAGGTTCAAGGAGTTGAAACCGAAATGAAGATCCAATCCGCCCGCATCAAAAACTTCCGCACGTTGAAAGACGTTACGATTCCCTTCGACTCCGTCACGACCTTCATCGGGCCGAACGGGGCTGGTAAGTCCACTGTGCTTCGTGCGCTTGATTGGTTCTTCAACGGTAAGCCTGGCTCACTGACAGAGAAAGACTGCTCTTTTGGAGCGATTGACGAAGATATCGAGGTTCAGATCACATTCGCCGATCTCACTGAAAAGGATCGAGAGGCGCTTGGAAAGTACACCCCAGAAGGGGCGGTTACGTTCACTGCATGGAAGCGCCGTTCATCAGACGGTTCCGATGTTCTCTCCGCTAATGCAAAAGGGTTTCCAGAATTCAATGCAATCAAGGCGGCTAGCGGTGCTGCTGCCAAGAAAGAACTTTATTCCAAGCTGCGTACAGATAATCCGGAATTGGGTTTGCCATCGGCTAATACGGCTACTGCTATTGAACAGGCAATGACAGCATGGGAAGCCGCTCACACGGATCAATTGATCGATGCTCCTGAAGCACTGCAAACCAACTTCTTTGGTTTCAACAGCGGTGGCAAGATGAGCGGCCTCTTCGACTTCGTCCTTGTTACTGCCGACCTTCGCGCAAGCGAAGAGTCGATCGATGGCAAGTCGAGCATCATTGGCAGAATTCTTGAGCGTTCAGTTGATCGTGCTGCCGCAGACGAGGAAATTGCGAAAATTGTCGAAGAGTCGCGTGCCAAGCAACAGCAAGTCTATGAAGAGAAGTTCAAAGAACAGCTTGATGCCATCACGACTCAGCTAAATGAGGTTGTCGCGTCGTATTCGCCGGGGCGCTCCGTTACCGTTTCTCCCGCAGACGTAGAGCTTAAGGCCCCTAAGACGACATTCGAAGTAGCTGTACTTGATGGCGCAACCGAGACTGCTGTAGAGGCTGTCGCGCAATGAGCGCGGCGGGCTGGTTTAGAGCGTCACCGTCGCCTGGGACGGCGTGAGGCGGCCCGTCCTCCT